>JARRRD010000142.1:0-6889 GCA_037381085.1 Candidatus Sulfobium sp. | reverse complement strand
CGTTTCGTAAACGACCGCCTCTTCCGAATCCCCGCTCCACTGCATTATATCCGCCGGCGAAAGGTCTCCCCTTCTCACGGCATCGCCCATCGAAATGAGTTTTTCCACCGCGAATGGCAAAGAGAAAATAACTCGCACCAGATCCTCTCTTCCCTTCTCAATTCTCTTCGCCGTCTCGATTTCGCCCTCCCTAGTCAGCAGGGGAATGTTGCCCATCTCCTTCAAATACATTTTCAAGGGTTCATAATCACTGTCGTCCATTGAATTCTTCGGCTGCGCTTCGCCGTCTTCCTTCTCGTCGCCACTCCAGAAAATGTCCTGTTCCTCTTCCTCTCTCCGGTCGGCAAAGTCATTGCCATCCCGTTCCTCGTCGACTCCGGAAAAATCCAGGACATCAAGCAGCTTACCCATGGTTATACCCCCTTTTAGTGAGACGATTTAGGCTCGCGATTTCAGTCACCTCTATAATTTACTCAATCGAAGCAGATAAAAATATCAGGCAAATTCTGTTTTTCATGTAAGACTTCAGGTGACATAGTGTAGGTATTTGTCCTACAAAATAAGGCCCGGCAAGAAAAGACTCTGGTATAATTGAAATAAAGCCTTCACCGGCGGGACAGGCCCTGCTAAAGTGTTCCAGGCGGCATGAGGAGGGAAAAGAGTGACAAATGAACCTTTGAAAGCGATCGCCTTTCTCGGCAGTCCGAGAAAGGACGGCAATACCGATCTGCTGCTGCAAAGTGCCGTCAGGAAGATAATGATCGACCGGTGCCAGAGCTTCTGGTGCGAGAAATACCTTTTAAAGAAGCCGCTCCCTGAAGGCGCCTACGGGCGGAAAGGACTGTTGCTGATCGTAGGTGGAATGAAGAAGCAGACCGGGGTCGAATGCTCCTCAGCTACGGCGACAGCCTTCTTCAGGACCATAAGCGTAAGAGAGCACCAGACGCTGAGCTTCCTTGGAATCGACGCTAAAGGTGCCGTCCTGGAACATCCCTCAGCCATGGAAGAAGCCTTCCGGGCGGGGAAGGACCTCGCAAACACTTAGGGCTTATGACACCGCCCGCTCCCCGATATATACAGCTTTATCCGACCGTGAGATGCAATCAGCATTGTTTCTTCTGCTTCAACGGTTTCTCATGCTCTTCAAAGGGGCTTTCTTTCGGTAGTGCAGGTACTTTGCCCGATTTGTCGTTCCAGGACTCACTGAAGCTTCTGCCGATTCTTGCAGATCAGGGGACGCGAGAAATAGACGTGATGGGGGGAGAACCCCTGCTTCTCCCCTGGATGCCGGATTTTGCCAAAACAGCCTCGAGACAGGGCATGCAGGTAAATATAAGCACGAACGGCAGCTGCCCGGGGAGCATAATTCAATTCAAGGACGGTGACCGTCAAAAAATTACAATCGGCGTATCGCTTGAAGGAAGCTCAGAAGAAAGACATAACTTGATCACGAAGTCCTCTCATTTTTCACTCGCCATGGGCACCATCGAAACACTTCTGTCCCTTGACCTCAATTTCGTAGTAAAAACAGTCGTCAGCCGAACAACAGTCCCCGATATCCGGAACATAATCGACCTTCTGAGATCATTAGGCATAAGGCGTTATTATCTCATTCACATGGACATTCTCACCGGTAACCGGGCAATCATGAAAGAAGCCCTCTCGTACCCGGATTTTAAGTCTTTTTGCGATCACATGCAGGATGCGAACCGCGATATGGAGATATTCACGGTCAGTGCTTCCTGCTTCACAAAAGAGTTAATCGGACATCGCGCCCGCTGCTCCGGAGGAGTCAACAAACTTTCGGTTCTGTCAGACGGGTCCGTATTTCCCTGCAATCTTTTTCACGGCTTTTCGGAATTCTACCTTGGCAACGTCCTGCAGGATGAATTCGCATCCATCTGGGAAAATTCACGCCTCGACGCGTTCCGGGAGCCCCCCGGGGACATCTGCGATAACATGTGCATCAACAAGGGCTCATGCACCGGCGGCTGTCCGGCCCACGGTCACTACCATAGCGGTTATCTTCACAGCCGTGACGTGCGCTGCGAATTACCGCATGTCAATGCGTGACTCTGCACTATCTTTTCACACACTCATCGCTATCATGGTCATACTTACCCGTAATTATGCGGGTGTCTGACACTTTCATGCAGTCAAAGTCGGCGTCGGCCCCGGAGACCACCGATATCGTTCTGTAAGGTGTCATCAGACCCCGCGTATCAAAGAAGACCTTCGAACTACGTGTGAAGTTCCATTCTAATTTGTATTTTACTTTTTTGGGATAGCCCGGAAGCATCTCCCCGTCATCGACGTCGCCGTTTTCATTGCGGTCTTCCGCCACTGTATACTGGTGAGGACCCAGAAGAGTGAGATATTTAACGTCCTTCTCCACGGCCATCATCCTTGCAAGCATCAGGTCGTGGTAAAGCCCCTTCGTTATCTCTTCCACCTCGTATCTTTTCATCCAGCCCTCGAATGAAACAGCAAGTGCAACGACGAGGATACCTGTGACAGATATGGCAACGAGAAGTTCGACCAGTGTTATTCCCCTCCACCTGTCAAAATTGACAGGTGTTTTTTTCGAACAATGTGTGGTTTAATATTTGATTCGACGTCCCCCGGCCGGCCAACACTGACCGAGACGACATCAAGACTTTATTCTCTTCCACCTCCTGTGGATCCAGAGCCATTCAGAGGGGTTCCGGCGTATGTACTCTTCGATATAGGCGGAGAATTTAATAGTGTCATTCAGCACCGCCGTTTCGCCGTCAATTGAATCGTCGAGTTTCACGGCCTCGTGTATTTCTATCAGATGTCCGCGGGGGGTTCTGCTTATGAAGGCGGGGATGACAGGACAACCCGTCTTCCGGGCTATCACCGCCGGCATCTTTGTCGTATAATCCCTCTTGCCGAGGAACTCCGTTACCACGCCCTCGGCCGGCACAACGCTCTGATCCATGAGTATCCCGACGACCTCTTCACTTCTGAGGCAGGAAAGTATCTTCTTCAGCGCCCCCTTCTTGTAAATTACCCGGTTGCCGTATTTTTTTCTCGCATGTTCGACAATCCAGTTGATATAAGGATTGTCTACGGGCCGGGCCACGACGTTGACTCTGGCAAGCCTCCTGGAAAAAACAAGTGCGTTCAGTTCCCAGTTGCCGCAATGGCCGGTAATGAAGATTACCCCTTTCCCCTTTTCCTGTGCCGCCCGGAGATTTTCGGCGCCGGAGATCTCGACTCTCCCTATTATCTGCTCGCCCAGCCCGTAATAGACCTTCAGAACTTCAACAAAAGATTTCCCGAGATTTCGAAAATCCTGTTTTATTACATCTTCGGGGCTGGCATCTATGGCGATAGAACCACAAAAGGACGGAGCCAAGGACCTCACCGAACTTCAGCGATACCCTATAGGGAAGGAAGGCGATTGGAAAAGTAAAGATTATAATCAAAAGAAACTGAAGAAGCCATATGACCTGCCTCATTTATCATTTTCTTCTTTATCTTTATCTTTGCCGTTTTCCTTTTCCTCTTTTTCTGTCTTCTCCTTTTTGATGGAGGTGGATATCTCTTCCAGGCGCCTGGAAACAAGATAATTGATCGTGCCCTCAGGATACATCCCGTCCTCCCGCGCTTCTCCCGCTGGCATGCCCGTGAATATTTCCAGACCTTCTTCCACCCTGCTGATCGGATAGATAAAGAACTTTCCGTCCCGCACGGCATCTACGACTTCCTGCTTGACCATCAGGTGTCTTACGTTCTTTGCCGGAATGACAACGCCGTGCGTGCCGTCTAATCCTCGTATCCTGCAGAGGTCAAAGAACCCCTCGATCTTTTCATTGACCCCTCCTATCGGCTGGACATCCCCGTTCTGGTCCATCGAGCCGGTAACTGCCAGGTTCTGCTTCAGGGGAAGCCCGGCAAGACTGCTAAGAATTACGTAAAGCTCGGCACAGGAGGCGCTGTCGCCTTCTATCATGTCATAGAGCTGCTCGAATGTGATCGAGGCAGAAAAACTGATCGGTTTTTTCTTTGCATAAGTGCTGCCGATAAAATTGGTGATAATAAGGATAGCCTTTTCGTGTATCTTTCCGCTCATCTTCGTTTCACGCTCGATGTTTATGACGCCGCCCCTGCCCGCGAAGGTTTTGGCCGTTATCCTCGACGGTTTGCCGAACTGATAGTCACCCATCCCGAGGACGGCGAGTCCGTTGATCTGCCCGACCTTCTCCCCTTCTGTGTCTACGATCAGGGTCCCTTCAACCACCATCTCGCGCAGCCTTTCCTCGATCATGTTGACCCTGTATATCTTTTCCCTCAAGGCCCTGTCCACATGTTCACTCCTGACGAGATTGCTGTCCTCCTTCTTGGCCCAGTAATTCGCTTCCTTTATCACATCAGCGATATCGCTGAACCTGGACGACAGCTTTTCCTGGTGCCCGGCGAGCCGCGATCCGTGCTCGACTATCTTGGCAACCCCGCTCCGGTCAAAGGGCAGAAATTTCTCCTGTTTGCAGGTGCTGGACACAAAGGCGGCGTATTTCTGAACCGCCTCATCATTTTTTTCCATCCTGCTGTCGAAATCGGCCTTCACCTTAAACAATTCCCGGTATTCCTCGTCGAGGTTATAGAGCAGGTAGTAGAGGTGAGGATTTCCGATGAGAATGACCTTTACGTTGAGCGGAATCGCCTCGGGCTTCAGCGTTGCCGTCGAGATGGCCCGGTACTGTTCCCATACGTCCTCTATCTTTATCTCCCTGTTTCTCAGCGCCCTCTTCAGTGTCTCGTACGAAAAGATGTTTCTGAGTAGATCAAGGGCGTTTATAACCACATACCCGCCGTTGGCCTTATGGAGAGACCCGGCCCTGATCATCGAAAAATCCGTCGTTGTCACCCCGTACTGGAACTTGTATTCCAGTCTCCCGAAGAGATTGAAATATGCAGGGTTGCTCTCGAAGACGCACGGGGCACCTTTAACGTCCTTATTGTTCACAAGGACGTTTACGGTATATCTCGTAAAGGTGGGCTCCGTCTTCTGCATCTTCATGAAGGGCAGCGGCGCAGCCTGCTCCTCCTGGGCCTTGAAATCGTCGAGATGTTCGAGGATGTCCTCTGTTACAGCCGAAAGATAATGGGTAATCTTTTCGTCGTCCCGGTATTTTGTCTTCAATTCATCCATGAAATGTCCCACCGCCGCCAGGGCCGCTTCGCGCTCGAGTTTCGCAAGCTCTTTCTTGACGCCTTTTTCTGTCTCCCGGACTTCCCGGACGACATCGTTCAGCTTCTCCTGAAGGGCCTTCCCTATCTCGTCGATCTTGGCCTTCGTCTTTTCGTCGAGGGCCTCGTATTCTTCCTCCGTGAGGGGCTCGCCGCCTTTCTTCACCGGGACTATCATCAGACCGCTGACCATCTTCCTGATCGAAAATCCCTTGTTCTGGGCCTCTTCCTCATTGGACTGGAAAGACTCCAGGATCTTGTTCTTCTGCCTTTCATATTCCTTCGACTCAAACACCTTCGGGATCTCGACCTTCAGGACCTTGATCAGTTCCTCCATATCCCTGTGAAAGACCACTGCACTGCCGGGCGACATGGATATCGCCAGCGGGATGTCAGGCTCTTCGAAATTGTAGACATAGCACCAGTCAAGGGGCACCGGTTCACTCGCCGCCTTCTCTTTCAGGAGGGACTTTATCGTCGTTGTCTTGCCGGTCCCGTTTTCACCGAGTATAAAGATATTGAACCCCTTACTGTCGAGGTTCAGACCGAAATCTATAGCGTTCAATGCCCTCTCCTGCCCTATCGTCTCCATCAGCTCAGGAAGTTCGTCGGTCGTATTAAATGTGAAAAGTTTCTGGTCGCAGCACTTGTAAAGATCTTCGCTGCCAAGTGGTTTGGGCATCTCTACCTCTCTTTCTCAAAAAAATTCAAATTGTTTTTAACCATTATATGAAAATTCAGATGAAAAATCATCAGGTTTCCGGTCGAACCGGAGCAGAAGGGGCCTAACGCGCATCTCTCGCGGCAAACTTGTTCAGGGCATTCAGGTATGCCTTGGCGGCGGCGACGATAATGTCAGTGTCCGCTCCATGGCCGCGGACCGTGTTTCCGGCTTCTTCCAGCGTCACTGTTACTTCACCCAGGGCGTCGGTCCCCCCGGTTATGCTTTTCACTTCAAACTTGACAAGACTGCTTTTCGTCCCCGTAATCTTGTCAATGGCCCGGTAAGTCGCATCGACCGGTCCGTCTCCGTGCTCCATCCCGTCCACGCTCTCATCACCCACCCTGAGCTTGACGGTAGCCACCGGCTTCTGGTTCATCCCGCCCGACGTCGACATGTCGAGCAGACGATAATACTCGTAAACCTTCGACACCTCTTCGGAAACCAGCGCCTCGATATCCTCGTCGAATATGTATTTCTTCTGGTCCGCGATCTCCTTGAAGCGTTCAAATGCCTTGTTCAGTTCATCTTCCGTCAGACTGTATCCCAGCTTCCCGAGCCTCTCTTTAAACGCATGCCTGCCGGAGTGTTTTCCCAGCACCAGTTTGCTCTGCGGTATGCCGACCGTCTCGGGCATCATGATTTCATAGGTCGAGCGCTCCTTGAGATAGCCGTCCTGGTGTATCCCCGCCTCATGGGCAAAGGCATTGGCGCCGACGATCGCCTTGTTCGGCTGCACCATCATGCCCGTGATCTTCGAGACCAGTCGCGAGGTCCTGTATATCTCTTCGGTCGTGATGCCGGTGTCCGCGTTGAAAAATTTCGGTCTCGTCTTGAGGGCCATGACGATCTCCTCCAGAGAGGCGTTCCCGGCCCTCTCGCCTATCCCGTTCACCGTACACTCAACCTGCCCGGCGCCTTTCAGGACCGCAGCAAGTGAGTTCGCAACCG
>JARRRD010000141.1:0-2859 GCA_037381085.1 Candidatus Sulfobium sp. | reverse complement strand
CAGGCGCGTCTCCTTCGGCCGGATTTGAGCCTACCTGGTACTTTTCCACGATCTGGCTGAAGCTATCCAGAGAATTCTGTTCAAAGACCTCCGGGCAGATGGTCCAGCATGATTCACAACTGACGCACTCATCCCTGTCGATGGTTATCTTTACATTTGCCACAGCACACCTCTCATCATTAGATATTTTTGTTCCTGTTTCCAGTTCATAGTGTTTCGGACCTCGTCCTGACACATTTGGCAACCGCATCGGGTTCTTTCTTTTTGGGCAGCCTGGCAGAAACCTGGCCCCTAATCTAAAGCGTATCAGATATTATTGCACTGTCAAACCGGCACTCGCCGTCCGAGAATGGGATTCATCTGCGGCGGGAAAAAACATAAACCGGAAACATAGTTGACAAATAAACCAGTTTTGATAAGGTTCTAATTAGAAAACTGCAGTTCCGTCAGGTTCCGCCCCGGGGCGTAAAACAGGCGTAAATTCTTATGGAAATGCAAAGGAGCTTACCCGTTTATATCAGCATCGGAGACGAGGCTTCTTTGCCGCGCAGAGAAAGGACGGCTAGTGAATGAAATCTACGAAACACATGGAGAATGCGGGTTTGCTGCCGAATCTTCTATATATCCTGGGGGGGAGACTCCTTAATTCCGGCAGGAAATCTCATGCATTTCAGATAGGGGAAAGACATTATGACACAGGGAACGACCTGTTTGAACGCATGCTCGACAGGAGAATGGTCTATAGCTGCGGCTACTGGAAAGATGCACATGATCTTGATGAGGCGCAGGAGGCGAAACTGGAACTGATCTGCAGGAAGCTGGGACTTAAAGCTGGCGACAGGGTCCTCGATATAGGCTGCGGGTGGGGGAGCTTTGCAAAGTATGCGGCCGAAAAATACGGCGTCGAGATCGTCGGCATAACCGTCTCGAAGAAGCAGCTTTCCCTTGGGCTGGAATTATGCCGCGGGCTGCCGGTTGAACTCAGGTTGCAGGATTACCGTGATGTAACGGAACGCTTCGACCATATCGTTTCCGTCGGTATGTTTGAGCATGTCGGATTAAAGAATTACCGGACCTACATGGAAAAGGCGAATCAATGCCTGAAGGATGACGGGCTTTTTTTGCTGCATACCATCGGGAGTAATATCTCCGAGGTTGCCTGCGACCCCTGGATGGCCAAATATATCTTTCCCAACTCCCTTATCCCTTCGCTCAAACAGATCACAACTGCCGCCGAAGGTCTGTTCACCGTGGAAAACCTGCAGAACTTCGGCTTCTATTACGATGCAACACTCATGGCCTGGTTTAAGAACTTCAGTGACAACTGGCATCTGTTGAAGGACCGCTATGGCGAGAGGTTCTATCGGATGTGGAAGTACTATCTGCTGAGCAGTGCTGGTGCCTTCCGCTGCAGGGGGAAGCAGGTCTGGCAGTTCGTACTGTCGAAAAAGGGCGTCCCGGGCGGATACGTCGCGATCTGTTAGCTGTTTTTCCGGGGGATGACACTTGAAAAGACCTTGCCATAGAATTGCAGGCTTCCCCTGAAAGGAGATACCCCTGGGCTTGGAGCGGTCTGCCAGGATGCAGCGGGAAAAGACATAACCCAGTTAACTAATTTATCCCGATGCGGCCGCAAATTGTCGGCAATCAGAAGCTATTGCTGCGGATGAATGATCTCATATCTTCCGGCAGGGGCGCATCGAAAGCAAGCCGCTCGCCGGATATCGGATGATTTATGACAAGCCGCGAGGCATGAAGAAGGTGCCTCGGAGTTTCCAGCCAGGGAAGAGTGTCGTAATCTCCGGCCCTGACATTTCTTGCAAACGCAAGAAATTCATCGTCGGTTCTTCCATATAACTTATCACCCACCAGCGGATGCCCGGCATGTTCCAGATGGACCCTGATCTGGTTTGTCCTTCCGGTGACGGGCCTGCACCTGACTACCGTGGCTGATGAGAGCCGCTCCATGACGTCAAAAGCAGTGTCGGAGTATTTGGAGCCTGCGCCGTCGTCGAAGACGACCTTCTTTCTTATCGAGATGCAGCTGGCCCGATCAGGCACCAGGAAACCCTTAACCCCGAACGAATCGGGATCGATCATTCCGCGGGCTACCGCAATGTACTCCTTCTTCACCGTCCCGGTTTCAAACTGCCGCAGGAGCGCCCGGTGCGCGATTGCCGTCTTGGCGGCAACGATGATGCCGCTTGTTTCCCGGTCCAGCCGATGGGCCAGATGGATGGTGCCCTGAAATCCACTGTCGGCCATTCGTTGGCGCAAAAGAAAGATAAAAGTGCTCCTGATGTATCTTCCGCCGGAATGCGAAGGCAGGTTGCCGGGCTTGTTTGCAACAAGAAAGGTCTCTTCTTCATGAAGAACCTGTATGTTGGTGTCAACAGGCGGTTCGCGGAGGACATCAAAATAGCAGACAGTATCATCCTTTTTCAGGAGATGGCCGGACTTTACCGTCTCTCCATTGACCGTCACCTTCCCGAGTCCGATCATCCGCACCCATTCTTCAGGGGGCCTGTATTTGAACCGTCCGGCAAGGAAATCAATAAGACTCGTGTCTGCGAACCGGGCCGTGATCCTGTATGTGAACGTGGTTTCTTCCGTCATGCAATCTGCGCCTCGTGCATATGCAACCCTGTTACGACCTGCAGAAGTGGT
This sequence comes from Candidatus Sulfobium sp., assembly GCA_037381085.1. Taxonomy (GTDB): domain Bacteria; phylum Nitrospirota; class Thermodesulfovibrionia; order Thermodesulfovibrionales; family UBA6898; genus JARRRD01. The sequence continues at coordinate 192 of JARRRD010000141.1, read as the reverse complement.
ACTGCCGGAATTCTCTGAGTAATGCCCCGGGGGGTGAAAGGAGCGGTTTTATCAAGGAAGAGAATGGATTGCTCAAGGTGTATTTGCCGCTATTTTATCACATGCGAGGGGTGTGCCTTCTGAGTGCAAGAGACCATATCGAGGTATCCACAACGACCCTCATCTCGCCTTCCTTGCCCGCTTATAGTCGTA
>JARRRD010000140.1:0-3322 GCA_037381085.1 Candidatus Sulfobium sp. | reverse complement strand
TGTCTGTATGTAATACGCGACTTGGCCCTTGTACCAGCAACTGACCAGCGGAAGTTCGACGGTCGCAACGGTTTTTCCCGTCGTAATCTTTGCAGTGGGCAGCTGACCTCCTGCGGGGGTGAAAATCACGGGACAGTTTACAACGATATCAGTCTGCTCGATGGTCACGAGGCCGTCCGACTGGGCCGCCAGGACCTCTTCTTCCGAGGTCAGCGTATGCGGAGTTGCGCCCGGGTTCCATGTCACCTTGCTGACCCGCCAGAGCGGGGTGTACTCGGGGTCTGAGTTGTCGGGTCCGGCAGGTATCGGCGCGGACGGTATCACATTGCCCTGCGAGAAATTGGTGACTGCGTAAATGTCGTCAACGGCGTCGGCGGTGATGGCATCGGCGAGCCTTGCCACAAAGTGCACGTTCTGCTGCCGGGCGACCCCCTGGTCGGACGCCTCTGTCTGTATGTAATACGCGACCTGGCCTTTGTACCAGCAACTGACCAGCGGAAGTTCGACGCCGGTAAACTTTTTCCCACTTCTCGAACTTCCCCCGCAACCGGCAGAAATAAAAAGTAATATGACCACTGCCAGTAATGCCGAAATGTTTAAGGCGATCTTTATCTTACCCGTACCCATTCTCCCTCTCCTTTCGCTTTTATACGCCCCTTGCGGGCGCCCGACTTGAAGTCGTTCAGTGAGTTGTTTCAGCTTGATTTGATCATGCTGAAATCATTCGTGCATGGCCTGTATTCGCATATTCAGCAATCAGTCATTTCTTGATCACCTCCTTTTCCCTCTTCTTTCCACGCGAAGTGAATGCCGCGGCGCCCTGTTTCCGGAGGTTGTGCAATACCCGTAATGTTCAGCGCGCCAAGGCATGCAGCACAGCCGAAGGACGTGCAGGGACTGTCCTGCTTCCACGTTAGCAGCAGAAAATCACGGAATTGTCACGGAAGAGTAACAATTTCATCGCGGAATTGAGTTTCAATGGAGATCGGCTTGCAGGCCAAAACTGTCGAAGGGTGCTACCGGGTCCTGCAATATGCGCGGGATTACAGGAAATATCAGGATGCCGTGCGATATGTTAGCAATATTTTATTCTTCCGTGATAATTTCGTGACCATTGTGTCGTAAACTGGTTTCAAAACCGGCGGGCAGCAGCCTTTTTGAAAGGCCGCCCCCTGTCGTGAACTGGAAAATCCAAGGAGGTGAAACATGAGGAGAACCATCGTCTTTACAGTAATCGTCCTGTTTTGCTCTGCAGTGGCGCTGGCAGGTGCCTTCGGCAAGATGGACCTGAAGGTGGGCGACGAGGTTTACGCATGCAACTGCGGGGAAAGCTGTCGCTGCCAGGCCATGGCAAAAATGCCGGGTAAATGCACCTGCGGCAAAGAAATGGTGAAGGCCAGGGTAATGAAGGTCGAAGGGGACATGGTGATGTTGAAGGCCGATTCATGGGAGAAAGAACGTTCTTTCAAGACCACGGGCAAGTATGCCTGCGCCTGCGGGCCCGACTGCAAGTGCGAAGCCATCAGCCAGAACCCGGGTAAGTGCCCTTGTGGTATGGAAATGAAGCACGTCAAGTAGCTGAAGTGCGGCAGTAAGTGAAGGGCGGGAAATATCCCGCCCCTTCATGTTCGCCGCAGTGCAGGAAAGCGAACAGAATGTTTCCAGTCTCGCGCAAGACATTCCGGAATCGGTGGCAGATATAGCCGGCCCTAAACGCCGGGTTTTTCCGTAAACTGTGCCAGTTCCTGTCTGATTGAGTTGTAGAGTTCGGGCAGCCAGGGCGGGTACTGCCGCGCGGCGTTGAGCCACGGCTTCCACCTGCGCAGATCATTGGGTGCTATAACGACAGTAGTATTATCGATGCCCGTTTTGGCGACCAGGACAAAGAGCTCTTCGATGGCCTTATCGCCGATTGCGATACAGCCCACGGACTTTGCCTTGCCATGGATGAAAATATTTCCTCCGAGCCTTGTCCGGTTGTCCTCCCGTGCCTTTTCCAGATCGAAGTCGTTCGGATAGTCGATCTTCATGGAGAGATGAAATCTGCTGTTCGGGTTCAGCTCGGTGATGTGATAAATGCCTTCGGGGACCTGGTAATCGCCCACTTTCTCCTTCGGTCCCGTCAGGCCGCTTGCAGCAAGGATCCCGTAAGTATGGATGTGTACCCAACGTGCGTTATCCTTTGCCCACAGCTCAAGCTCCATTTCGTCCTTGAGCCCGATGAGCGCGATCTGACGGGGAGGGTAGGCGACACCGGCTTTTGCGAAGTCAGGCTTCAGCCGTGCCTCTGCCCTGGGGCCTATTGTTTTCAGCAACGATGCGTACTCCTGCACGGAGGGTAACGGGAGAGGAGTTGAAACAGGCGAAAGTGCGAAAATTCTTGCCAGAACAGACAGAGCGGTCCCAATGGTGTTTGCCCTCCCATGGTCAGCGACTTCGGGTGAGACTTCCGGCGGGTAAGACTTTTTTAGGTATTAAGCTCGGTCATCCAGCTATCCACCCCAGCCAATGCTGATAGTTATTGCATCGACAGGACAGACATCCAGGCAGGTACCGCAGTTGATGCTAATCAAAAAAGCAGTGCAACCACATCTCAGCTGGCTTTCTTAGCTGCCTTTTCCTGCAACACTCTCTCATGTAGCCAGACCTTTATCAGGGCGCCTCTGTCGACGCCGATCTTTTGCCTTATCTCATCCAGCTCATTCACCAGGGATTCGGCGACATCAATCGTCAGGCGCACTTTCTTCCCATGTCGTATTACCTTTGCCTTCTCCATATCGATCAAATCATGTACATCCTCGTCCGCATCAAAACGATTGTCGAACTCCCTCGTGTTGCTAGCCAGTCCTTTCTTTTTCATATAATGCTGCCTCCCTCTCCCGCGAACGCCTGACGGAAATAATCCTTATAGTGGACTCGCTTCGAACGGTATACACCGCAGTCCACAGTTTTCCGTGGAGACGCGCGATCGGAATTCTTCTTTCTTCAACAGGGTGTGGCGCCTCTATCTCGATCCTGCTTTCATCAAGCCACAGAGACTTCGCCTTTTCGAAAGTAATTCCGTGTTTATCTCTGTTAGCATCGCTTTTTCGCTCGTCCCATTCGAAGTTCACGTTTATATTATACAAAATATAAGGTAAATCTGGACATATTAGTGATCTTTTGCGCATCTATTCCCATCAGTTGAGAACTTTCACGTTTCTTTCACGTAACGCTGTAGAGTGCTTAGAAATTGACGATAGACATGAAGATTAGAAATGATTTGCAGAATCTCATCTTAATAGTCCTTGATAATATTGTCATTTTTTCAAGACTCGTTACC
>JARRRD010000139.1:0-2552 GCA_037381085.1 Candidatus Sulfobium sp. | reverse complement strand
CACCTGGTACCGGCTTTCCGGTCCGTGCCCGGCACCACCGCGATATCGGCCGTGGTCTCAGTGGAGGCGTATATTTCGTAGACCGGCACGTTGAATCTCTCCTCCCAGGCCTTGTGGATGTAAGGCGAGATCCCTGAAGTCTGTACCATTCTCAAGCTGTGCTGTTTGTCAAGGTCCGATGGCGGCATGTTAAAAAGGAAAGATGTCATGGAGCCGATGCAGTAGAAGCAGGTTATGCCGTAGTGTCTGATATCGTCCCAGAATTTGTGCGTGCTGAACTTCTCGGCCAGAACCAGCGTCGCATTCCGGGACATGACCATCAGAGTGTTCCACTGGGGGTCCATGTAATAGAAGGGCTGCGCCGTGAGAACGCGGTCCTTTCCCGTGAGGGCGAACAAGCGTGCCTGGACTTCGGCCAGGTGCACAAAGTAATCGTGCGACGCCATGCATCCTTTGGGATTTCCCGTGGTGCCGGAGGTGTAAAGGATGACAGCGAGATCGTCCGGATCGATATCGACACCCTGAAGATCCGCGGGGCCGTCGAGGAGCGTCGAATAGAGAATAATATCGCCCGTATTCCCGTTGTCAATAGTGATAAGAATCTGGAGACGAGGAAGATCCTTCCGAATACTGCCGACTTTTTCCAGATGCCGATCTTCAGTGATCAGCACGCGTGCCTCGGAATGATTCACGATATACGCGATTTCCGCCGCCACAAATCGGGCATTAACCGGGACCATAACCGCCCCGATCATATTCGCCGCCAGCCAGGCACAGGGAAACTCAAGACAATTATTAAGCAATATTGCTATCTTGTCCCTTTTCTTCACTCCCAGTGACAAGAAGCCGTTCGCCACGCGATACACGTCTTGAAGAAAGGTCGCGTACGTTTTTTGTTCCTCTTTATAGAGGAGAAACGGCTTGTCGGCGCCCAAGGCGACCGCGTTTTCAAAGAGTGTCCTGATGTTGTTCATCCGCGCCCTCCCGGTCTCTCATCTCGGAAATTCTACAGCTCATGGCCTCTGTCATCCTCCGGCAGACACTTCCTTTTTAAGACCGCTTCTTCCTCCATCTGAGGAAGGTCGGAGCAGGTCCCGGCTCTTCGCCGGAATCCCATTATCAATGTATTACTATTGATATGATGTCAAGCAAAAGTTATCAAATAATATAAATAATCTCCCGCTGACATATTCCCAAGAAAACAAATATGTATTAAAGTCGGTATGATATGCTGTTTCTGGGGGAAAAGGACGAGTTCAATGTATATTTTTGTATATATAGATTGGCCGCTCGGTTCCGGCCGGGATTCATCACAAACGAGGTCTGCGTGGAGACCCTCAGCGCGGACACCGTCTATTCCTCTGATGTCGAATCTCCGCTTTATCGGGGTAGCGGGGGAGACAGGGGAGAGATCACGGGTCTCGGCGTCGACCCTGAGGGGGCACAGATCCCCTCTCAGGTCACCCGGCTCAATGAAGCATTCCATCTCCGGGCCGCCCACCGTCTCTCTACGGTGACGAAAACTCGCCGCCGCCTTGATCTCTTCAATCCCCTCGCATTGAAGCCTGTGCCCGGGAGCAGAAAATCCTGTGGTTCTCAACCGAAGGCTACATCCCTTTTACCTTGAGGAGGTTGTTCACGTTTCTGACGCCCTCGGTAGATCCGGCGATTTTGCCGGCCTTCACTTTCTGTTCTTCGGTCTTCACTGCTCCGGTCAGGGTCACCGTCCCTTCGAAGGTATTCACCGAAATGGCGAAACCTCTCAAGATGGATTCATCGAAGAGTTTCGCTTTGACCTTTGTGGTGATGGTCGCGTCATCGACCACTTGCCCTGCTGATCTTCCAGCAGGGGTCTGGCAGGAGGAAAATACGAACAAAACAGCCAAGCACAAAAACAGCATAGAAAATTGAGTGGATCTCTTCATCGTTCTATCTCCCTGAAATAGTATTGTTGAAAGGAATTTCAGCTGGTTATCCACGCCTCTTTTCCGACACAAGATAATTGCGTCGAGTCTTCTTCAGATGCTTTCAACCATGAAAACACAAAATAACCGCATTTGTATGTAAGGTCTTTGGTTTATTTTTCATGGTCATGTGCTGTATTTTAGGAGAGAGTCAGCGGCCGCAAGAGAAGATTTTGCGCGCCTCATTTCACTGCCGACAGCCTTATGGCATTTCGCTGAAATCTCAAGCGAAACCCGCTAGTGCCCATCCACAAATAGAATTTTGGCGCTGGAAGGAAACCAGCTAGAAAGTCAGCAGAGAACGAATGCCGACGGCAAGGCCGCTCTTCCGGCGAGGACCTGCATTGCTGAAATATTGGACATCCGGCTGCAGGGCTACCCAGGAAGCCAGTCGTGCGACATAGAACAGTTCGATATTCGTCATGTGGTTTTCCAGTTCTTCAGGCGCGTCCCCATTCAACCGCATACTCCCCACACCGACAGCCACGATGTCTCGGCTTCGGTCCGGGAGGAGGCCCTCACAGGTGATCCCACTGCCCCAGTACCGCGAGACCGCGTTACGATCGCTCGGAGCCCAGCCGAACTGAA
>JARRRD010000138.1:0-2587 GCA_037381085.1 Candidatus Sulfobium sp. | reverse complement strand
GTTGACCGTGGTGGCCATCCCCCCCTCACCGGTGGTAAGCGACTTTGTGGCGTAGAAACTGAAACAGGTGATGTCTCCTAGGGTTCCTATCATTCTGCCCTTATATCTGGCGGGGACGGCATGGGCAGCGTCTTCGATGACTGCAAGTCCACGGCTTCCCGCCAAAGCAGCGATGTCATCCATTTCGCACGGCTGTCCGGCGTAATGGACGGGAATCAGTGCCTTTGTTTTGCCTGTGATACTTTCTTCTATCTTCGACACGTCGATATTGAAGGTCTGCTCGTCTATGTCGACCAGAACCGGCCTGGCGTGAAAGTAGGTGACTACCTCTGCCGTTGCCGTAAAGGTGAAGGCAGGAAGAATAACTTCGTCTCCCTCCTGAACGCCGATGGTCTTCAGTGCAAGGTGGAGGCAGGCGGTGCAGGAATTCATCGAAACCGCATTCTTAGAACCTATGTAGTCCCGGAAAGCTTCCTCGAAGCGGACAGTTTTCGGTCCCATGGTTATCCAGCCCGATCTCAGAGAGTCGAGGACCTCCGCTATCTCATCTTCGGAAATATAAGGCTTGTGGAAGGGAATTTCCCCTCGCCTGGCCGGTTCGGAGCTGCATGCTTCTTCCGGGGGGCCGGATCTTTCTTCTTTCAGCGGCTTCATATATTCTCTTTAAAACAGGCGAACACAGACTCTGCTTTCCTGTCGGAAAATCCGTTGGAAAGAGGGGAAAAATTTTTGTTACCCGGCCTGTGGCTCGCGAAAAAACTAAGAGTGAAAAAGGTTTGCAAAGAAACGGCCTATTTGGTCAAAGAACCCGTCATGGGTTTTTCCTGAGCCGCTCGCAGTATTCTGCGTGGTCCTTCCATAGCTCTCGGCCCAGGCATTGGCAGAACCCAACTTGAGTACCATCACCAAAGGGATCACGTAACCGGTCGTTTTGCAAGCCTTCTTTAGAAATTCGCGTCTTGACGACACCGGACTGCTGTTGTCTTCACTCATGTCTACCTCCTGCTACTGTTGTTGGTACGCCCCCTCCGATAAAACCACCTCCTGACGTCTGCCCGGACCGGTATATCGACTTCTGCATCTGCTCCGTCAAACCCTCCAACAGGGAGGTTGCGGTATGCAGGTCACCGGTATTCAGCCTGAAACATTGAAAACGGCGCACAAGACTAATGAGGGTATCCATGCCCCTCTTGCCATGCTCGGCGAGGTTGATCGCCTGACTCATCATGAGATGGAAAGCTTCCGTTTCTCCGAGGGGCTCGAGCTCACCGCGATGACCGGGCTGGTAGCCCGGGAATATGATCCATCGGGGCTGAGATGGCTGGGCGACCCAGTCTCGCAGGACGAGCGAAGGATCAAGCCGTATCTTTCCCTTGGAATCGCAATATGCCGGACCGCTCTGTTTAACAAAAAACTCAGGGAACGCTTCCATTGCTTTGGAATCAACGCGGAAACTTCTGAGAAAAGGCCAAGCGGTTCCGGATGCCGAATCGATGAGAATTACCTCGTCGGACAGGCACTTCCACCCTTGCCGGAGCAGACAAACGGCAAGGGAACTCTTGCCTGATCCTGGAGGGCCGACCAGGAGAAGGGCTTTCCCCCCGCTGACAAGACCGGCGGCATGAATCTGGACGAAATGTGAAAGTTCCTGCAGAATTCTCGTTGTAATTCTCCATTCGAGGTAATCCAACGCATCGTCGACGATTTGTGTATCATAGATGAGGCCCCCGTTTTCATAGCAGACATAAGCGTGGGCGCCTGTCTTCCCGCTGTATTTGCTCTCGATTGACCATTCGGCGCAATATTTTCGGGAAGTCGTTGAGAGAGCCGGATACAGCAACGCCAAGCCGGGTTCCAGTTGTTTGCAGTGTGTAGAAATGGAGAAGCGGAATGAATGGATTTGACAGTAGCGTCGAAACATGTTTGTCATCCTAGACCGCGCCCTGTTCCAGCAGTCCGTTTTCGCGGAAAAAAGTGACTGTCTCGACTATGTCCCGTAAAACGGTGTCTGTGTCGCAACCGCTGACAGAAGCGAGTTCTCTCGCAATCTCTTCAAGGGAAATGGCCCCGTCCAGATAAGACCATATAAGCGATGCCGTAATATTCAGAGTATAGGCCTTTTCCCTGATCTGATCGTAAAGCACGCAACCATCCTTGAGGTCCGACTGTTGCAGGTCCTCCCTTATCATTGGTCTGGACGACTTGGATATCATGCCGGTGCCTCCTCCTTTCAATGCTCCGCCTGCCCGGTTACATTCATCCGGGTAAAGTCAGTTGTCCGAATACTCCGTGTTACATAACATCCCCGGACATAGTCCGGAGATCAAACTGCCGCGTTCGTAACGCTATGCACGATGCACGGACTTCATGCGGCCTCAATATCGTCTGCATAGATATTAACCCCTATGCTTCTGCCGAGGAGTTCAACATTAACCAGAAACCTGTACTGGTCGCTCTTGACATCCAACACGCCCTCGGCACCTGCCAGAGGCCCCTTTATCACCCTCACCCGTTCTCCTTCTCTCAGGTGGGGATAGATGTCGAAATCCTCACCGCTTTCAACGAGGAGCTTCAGAGAACTTATTTC
>JARRRD010000137.1:0-2988 GCA_037381085.1 Candidatus Sulfobium sp. | reverse complement strand
CTCGATGATCAGAATGTCAGGTATCCCGGTCTTGATTACTTTCATATGTCGTTAGGGTAAAACGTTGACGGTTAGAGGTTGGAGGTTGTAGACCTCACTCCTCATACCTCGCGCCTCCAACCTCCGGCCTGTTTGCCCGTTCGTTTTTTACCAAATAAGTTTGACTTGATAAAGAGCGATCAGGGGGTCCGAAGTTATTATCGGCATATTTTCGAGCTGGGCCTGCGAAACCAGCACCCTGTCAAAGGGGTCCCTGTGGAGCGGCGGCAAGTTGAAAACGTGAAGGGCGTGGCTTGACTGAACGGGAAGGCTCCCGATACCGTTAAGGGAGAGCTGGTCCGATATGAAAACATCCGGCTTTTCCGGAACGGTTTTTCGAGGCAATTGAGGATCATCGGTGAGCCACCAGAGAAAAGCATGCGTATCTAACAGGGCCCTCAATTCTCGAAGTCTTTCAACACTTCATCCGGCAGCGGCTCAAGGAAGTCCTTGCCGACAATGATCCGGCCTTTGGCAGTCCCGGGCACCCTCTTTCCCGTCTTGCCGCCCAGTGGGACGAGCCGCGCCACAGGCTTGCCGGCCCTCGCTATCACAATTTCCTCGCCGCTTTCGACGCGCGTAATCAAGCGCGAGAAATGCGTCTTTGCATCGTGTACATTCACGGTCGCCATAATTTATGATAGGCTAAGTAGCGGACTAAGTCAAGAACAGGCGCCATGTTAGTGGTTAGAGCCAATATAGCAGACCATAGCCATATCTTTCACTGATAATTTACCGGCCTGCCGTTGCCTTCCCGCGAAAAGAATTATTCACCACGGTGTCATTCCGGCTTGCCCGGAATCTTTCTTTGTTTTCGGAAGGATTCCCGACTCCTGCCTGCCGGCAGGCAGGCGCTTCGCTTGCGGGAATGACAGTCTTGAACCGAGAGGCGATTTTGGATAGGTTCCAGTTAATCTCCGTGTCTCGGCGTCTCCGTGGTGAAACGTTTTTTTGCCTTTACGATTCACTATTCACCTTTCACGGTCTTTCCGATTTCTTCATAAGCCGATTCTATTTTTTGCATAACTGCACCAAGCGAATAATTCTCCTTCACGAAGGTCCGCCCGTTCCTACCGATCTCGTTTGCAAATTCGCGGTCTTTCAACAGCCTCACTACCGCCGCGGCAAAGTCTTCCGGCCTGTCGGCCACCAGGAGGTCCCTGCCGTGGACGGCACCGATGCCTTCGTTTCCGTAAGATGTAGTCACCACCGGAGTACCTGCAGCCATAGCGTCGAGTATCTTCACGATTATGCCCCCTCCGACGAGGATAGGGGCGACGAAGATACGGGCCTTCTTGTAGCATTCATCGATATCGTCCACAAAGCCCGGCACACTGATACCGGGGTCGTTATCCTGCAAGGCGGTCAGCTCTTCCGGGGGGCCATAGCCTGCGGCGATAAACCTCGCTTCGGCTACTTCCTTCCTGACCAGGGGAAAGACCGACCGGTAGAAGAAAAGCACGGCGTCGACGTTGACCCTGCGATACTTGTACGATGCAAGGAAGAGAACGGTGTCCTTCTCCTTCTCAAACTCCTTTTCCGTGATGTCCAGACCCGCGGGATGGGGAACCACGGACACCTTCAGCCCCGGCTCAAGCCCAAGCAGGTAATCCCTGTCAAATGCCGACCGGGTAAACACCATGTCGAATTTCTTCGCAATTCCCGTTTCCATTCTCTTGATAAGAAAGTACTGTAAAAGATCGAACAGCCAGCCAAGCCCACGGGCGCTCTTCAGCCTTCTCTCGGCGGGCTTCGTGATCACATCATGGGCGTCCAGGATCATCGGGACTCCCTTCCTCCTTTTCATCCTGATCGCCGCCTCCGTCCATTCGACCTGGACGAGGTCATAGCCTCCGCTTCCCGCTATCTTTCGAGCATAACGACTGAAGCCGACGTAGTTACCCATCAGTTTTGCGATATCGAAAATACTCCTTTTCGTCTTTGTCGTGTATGTATAGGGATAGATCTCCTTACAGAAAGGTTTAAGGTCAGACACCAGGGGAACCTCGGTTTCCTCAAGTCTTGTCGCAAGACATATTTCATGACGGGAAGAAAGTTCCCTTATTACTTCAAAGACATACCTGCCGCCGGCGTGATAGGATCTTTCCCGGGGAAGGAAGAGGCTGATAAAGAAGATTCTCAATGGCGTCAATTCAAGAAAAGGCAAAAAGAAAAAAGCTTATATTCATCGCAGAGTCGCAGAGATCGCAAAGTTAAGTGAATTGTTGTTTTCCGTTGACAGGACGGAAAACAAACAAATATACGGCGTTTGTACTCACGATCTTGACCGGCTTCCCGCTTAAAAATCACGTTCATCTGTAACCGTCACGTATAACATCATGCCGAAGGCGAGCAGTTTTTATATTTCCACCCTCTCAGCGGAAATATAAAATGAAAGATCCCTCTGCGGTGAACTGTCTTTTTGGCTTTCAATCTCTTTGTCTCCGTGCCTCCGTGGCCGCATTTTCCGCTCGGGCCTCTCTCAGTCAAACACCTCCGCATCTTGCAGTAAGAGTCCTTTTAAGTCTTTCGAAGAAAGCGTCGGACTGCCCTCCCATGGCCACTCAATATTCAGGACAGGCCGGTTAAAGGTGCAGATTATGACTGACCAGGGCAAATGCATTGCTCTTCTTGCGGGGACCAGTTATTGAGCAAACGCACAAGGGCCGGCGACAGGACATATGCGTACTCAAAGAGATTCAACCGAGGACATTAGCAACTTACTCAGCGAGATGCGTATAACAAATCGCTCTGCTCTCTCACCCAAGACTACAAGTTGGGCCCGCGGGCTGCCGGATGCAATTTGCCGTGCGGCTGCAGTACGTGCCGCAGTTCGGCCATTGCCTTGCCAAAGTCTTGCCAGTTGTTCTCCCGCATGGCCCGTTCCGCCCGGCTGAACACTGCCCGTGCCTGCTCATCGAGTCCAGGGTAAGCACCGGCCGCCGGCTG
>JARRRD010000136.1:0-6242 GCA_037381085.1 Candidatus Sulfobium sp. | reverse complement strand
AAAGCAATTCGTATCTCCTTCCAGATGCCGTGAATATCGGACAGCTAAACGAAAAAACAGTTGCTTTCCGGCCGTTGCTCTATGCCCTATGCTCTATGCCCCATGCGCTGTGCTCATCGGTGCCAGGCTTTATTTTACGTCGACGGAAAAATTATAATACATCGGCTTATGAATAGAAAGAGACTGTTTTTCCCTGCGCTTTTTTGCCTGTCCGTCGTCCTCCTTTCCTCGTGTTCGGGGGGCAACGGGTCGGTATACCGGCAGAGCAAAGCGCTCATGGACACATACGTCACGGTGACGGTTGTCTCCCCTTCGAAAGACAAGGCGGAAAGGGCCGTTCAGGATGCCTTTTCAACCATTGAGCGGTTCGGAGACCTCATCAATTTTTTCTCCGACAGGAGCGAACTTTCCAAAATAAACCGCAACGCCGGCATCGCCCCCGTGAAAGTCTCGGCACCGACACTGGATGTAGTCGAGAAAAGCCTGTACGTGGCGCGGGAGTCGGAAGGGGCCTTCGATCCGACCATCGGCCCGGAAATACACATGTGGGATTTTCACAAGAAGATAAAGCCTTCCGACTCTGACATACGGGAAAAACTTCCCCTGGTCGATTACCGGAACGTTGTGGTCGACCAAAAAAATTCCACGGTATTCCTCAAGAAAAAAGGGATGATGCTCGATCTCGGGGGGATCGCAAAAGGATACGGGGCGGACCTTGCCGTTGGGGCGCTCAAGCGCGATGGAATACGGGCCGGCATAGTTGCCGTGGCCGGCGACATAAAGACCTTCGGATTGAAGCCCGACGGTTCACCATGGAACGTGGGGATCGAGAACCCCCGTCAAAAGAACGCCTCCGATGAAATCATGGCTACGATCAGGTTGAGCGACGAAGCGATATCGACTTCGGGCGACTACCAGAGGTTCTTCATATTGGACGGACGGAGGTACCACCACCTTCTGGACCCCAAGACGGGCCATCCCGCGATGTTCTGCCGGAGCGTGAGCGTGATCACGGACAAAGGCGTTTTTACTGACTCGTTGGCGACCGCCGTCTTCATTCTGGGGCCGGAAAGAGGGATGAAGCTGCTGCAGAAACTGGGCATGAACGGGGTCATAGTCGACGCCAAAGGTAATATACACATTACGCCCGGTCTTAAAGGGAAACTGACAATTGAAAAAGATCATTAGGAGCACGACCGTGGCCGACAGGCTGCTTTTTCTCGTCCTTCTTATAGGCTCCGTCGCCGGAATATTCATAGCGAGGGACGCCCTTCCCCAGGCCACCGGCGTGGTCATCGACGTGGCGGGAAAGCCGGCCTACAATTTCCCCATAGACGTCAACAGGACCGTTACTCTCCACGGGCCTTACGGAAAGATGGTCGTCGAGATCAGGGACCGGAAGGTACGCATGAAGGAGGCACACTGCCCCAACCTGCTCTGCGTCAAGGAGGGATGGATTTCAAAAGGGGTGATAGTCTGCCTTCCCAACAAGGTCGTCATCACCGTCGGCGGAGGGACAGCCGGCCCAAAAGGGGTCGATGCAATTACAAGATAAATACCGGGTCGCACTGCTTTCGGCATACGCGCTGGCCCTGTACGGTTTCGAAGCCCTGCTTCCGACCCCGATCCCCTGGCTCAGGCTGGGACTGGCCAACATCATCACTGTCGTGGCGCTTATGCTTTACGGCTTCCGGACGGCCATGATGGTAACGCTCATCCGGATCATACTCGCCTCGATCTTTACAGGCACATTTCTCGGGCCCGCTTTCATGCTCAGTTTCAGCGGCGGGGTCCTCAGCACGGCAGCCATGGGGGCCGTCTTTCTGCTGACGAGAAACCTTTTCGGACCCGTCGGCCTCAGTATCATAGGGGCGCTCTTTCATAACCTGGCGCAGCTCACCCTGGCGTATTTCCTCTTTATCCAAAGGATAGAGGCGGTGCTCATAATCAGCCCTGTGATAATCCTCATAGGAACACACACTCCAAAATGTACATTAACGCCAACGGTGCAGGAAGGCTTGCATTTCAGGTTCTTCATTCATCCGAAAATGCTTATACGCTGTCATTCCCGAGGCAGTAGCCGGGAATCCATTTTTCTTGAGAAAACCTGGATACCCGCCTTCGCGGGTATGACGGATAAGGCCTTTTTTCATGCTCCTTTATGAGCCCCGGCCGGTATGGGCTCCCGGCGCAGTAATCGGGAATGACGATCTCAAGAAAGTTTTTTTGCGAAGATTCAAGTTTAATATATATAAAAGATGAAGATAACGTGCCCCATCTGTAAACAGACGACGACGTGGGAGGAAAACCCCTGGAGGCCCTTCTGCTCCGAAAGGTGCAAGCTTATGGACCTGGGGGCATGGGCCGCCGAAGATTACAGGATCGCGGGGAAGAAAGAAGAAGAGGAAGACGAGAAAAGACAGGAGGAATAGTCCATGGTAAACATCGGAATAGCAGGAGCTGCAGGGAGAATGGGCAGCCGGATAGCCGCCCTCTCCGGGGAATATGAGGGACTGAGACTGGCAGGCGCTTTCGAGAGAAGGGGCCACAAGGACTCGGGGAGGGACATCGGGTTGGTTGCCGGGACCGGGGAAACAGGGGTGCTGCTCGCCGAAAGTCTGGATGCAATTATAGATGCTGTTGACGTCGTCATCGACTTCACATCGGTAGAATCGACAAAAGAGAACCTGAAAACCGTAGCTGGAAGAGGGAAAGCCATGGTCATAGGCACGACGGGTTTTACCGGGGAGGACATTAAGGAGATCGAGGCGGCATCAAAGGGCATTCCCTGTGTTATGGCGTCCAATATGAGCCTGGGAGTGAATCTCCTTCTGAAAGTCCTTCAGGACGTGGCACAGGCCCTGGGCGATGACTACGATGTGGAAATCGTCGAGGCCCACCACAGGATGAAGAAGGACGCGCCGAGCGGCACGGCAATGAAAATGGCGCACGTCATTGCCGAAGCCCTCGACAGGAACCTGGACGATGTAGCGGTCTTTGCGCGGAAAGGCATCATCGGCGCCCGCACAAGGAAGGAAATAGGCATTCAGACCGTTAGGGCCGGAGACATCGTCGGAGAGCATACCGTCATTTTCGGCGGTCTCGGGGAGCGGATCGAGAGGAGCACTCAAAGCGGCCCTCTGGCTTGCTGCCGGGAAGCCGGCAGGTCTCTATGACATGCAGGACGTCCTCGGCCTGAAATAAGTGAGGGCTCTACTCTTTCTCGAACTGGTCCTTTGAGGCCCCGCAGATTGGACAGACCCAGTCATCGGGCAGATCTTCAAAAGATGTGCCCGGTTCGATACCCCCGTCCGGGTCACCTGCTTCCGGATCGTATACATAGCCGCAGACTGTACATTTCCATTTTTCCATCATGTAACCTCGCCTTCTATTCAATAATTATGCTTAGTAACTAATTTTATAAGAATCTCAACGCCTTTACAAGTTTAAGGGAAAAAACGTGCGGGTCAATGTAACGGGCTGCCGGCCATTAATTACGTTGAATAAACGCATTTCTTTTGATATAGTATCAGAAATTTCCATGGACATTCAGGAGAAGAAATCGGTAATCGAGGCGCTGCTCTTCGTCGCGGGCGAGCCGCTCGCGCCCTCGGCCCTCAAGGGCGCAACGGACATACCGGAAGCCGAGATCAGGCAGATCCTCGAGGACCTTGCTGCGGAATACAAGGGAAGAAACGGCGGGGTCCTCATTATCGAAATCGCAAACGGGTACCAGATGGTAACAAGCCCTGACTGCGCCCGGTGGATAAGGAAGTTCAGGAACACGAACACCTCAAACAAGCTTTCCATGCCGGCACTTGAAACCCTGGCGATTGTCGCCTACAATCAGCCGGTAATCAAGGCCGAGATAGAGCAGATACGCGGTGTCAATTCCGACGGGGTCATAAAAACCCTTCTCGACAGAAGACTCATCAAGATCATGGGCCGCAAGGAGATGCCCGGGAGACCGCTCCTGTACGGCACGACACGCGAATTTCTCCAGTACTTCGGACTCAAGGACCTGACCGAACTTCCTACGATCAAAGAACTCAACAGAGAGGAAGCAGCTTGAAAATCAGGCCATGCACGGCATGGAAAACACCTTTTGCCATCCTGTTGTCCTTACTCTTTCTCTGTGCCGGCGCGGACGCTTATGCCGGCGTCAGGTACACTGTAAAGAAAGGCGACACCCTCTCAGGCATAGCATACAGGTATAAAGTCCGCGTCAGTGCCATACGCCGCATCAACAAGGTCAACGCGGTGCGGCTGAGGCCCGGATCGACGATCGTGATCCCGGTGAAGGACAGGACTGCCGGGGAAAAAGCCGAAAAAGTCGCCGGGACTGAGCAGGCCGTACCGGGTGAAAAGATCACGCCCGCCGCATTCAGTAACAGCGATCTGAAATCGGTGAGGCAAACAGCCTCCAACCTTTATCACACGGTGAAGAAAGGAGACACCCTCTCCTCAATTGCCCGCAAATATTCAGTCACCATCGCCGATATCAGGCACCTGAACGGACTCAGAACGTCAAGACTGAAAAGGGGACAGAAACTTCTGATACGTCCGGCGGGGCCGAAGACATACATTGTCAGGAGAGGTGACAATCTCCGGGAAATAGCAAGAAGGTTCAACCTGGACCCCGACGACCTTATGGAAATAAACGGGATAGAGACGACGGCACTCAAGGTGGGTCAGAAACTCTACCTCCAGGAAACGGTGGATGATTCTTCAGCGGCGGAGGCTTACGCAGGGGTCGTCGAAAAGAATACCGGCGAAGGGGCCTACGAGGTCTCCGGGCGGGAAGAAGCCGCGGGCGATACCGCCCGGGAGAGCCTCGTCGCCTTCGCCAGGAAACTGCTGAACATACCTTACAAGTTCGGTGGCAACAGTATCTTCGGGATAGACTGTTCTGCCTACGTGAAGAAAGTATACGGGTTACTCGGGGTAGAGCTGCCGAGGACCGCGCGGGAACAGTTTAATTCAGGAGAGACAATCGACAAGGACCAGTTGTCCGTCGGAGACCTCGTTTTCTTCGGAACTCACGCTTCATTTCCCTCCCACGTCGGCATCTATATCGGCAACGACCTTTTCATCCATGCGTCCTCGAAAGGCAGGAAGGTGACGATCAGCAACCTTGATACGCCGTACTTCCTCAGGAGGTTCATAGGAGCCAAGAGACTCCTGACCGGGGGATTGACGGAAGAGCTGTCAGATGGAGAGGTTTCCGGCAGCCCTGCCGAAGAGGTTCACTGAGTTAGTCCTAACGTTGCAAAACAGACCGGAAGGGCCACCGAAAAAGTCTTGTAATGACGACATGATTCTATTTATCTTCCACATGAATGAGGACCTGACGTTTAGTGACTTCCGGAAGATGGCCGGCAGGCGCCTCTCCAGGGATGTAAGGTGTCGCTACAAGACATTTTTCGCCGCCCCTTCCGCGCTTTTCAGGGATTTTTATGCAGCGTTAAGGTTAATCCCGGCCCTTTTGTCCTGCTGAAGCTGAAAGCGAAAACCTCTTTCCCGCGTCCCTTCAAAACTTGACTTTAGGCACGGCTCCTTCACCCTCGGGCAGTTGATAATACCTGGCCGCCGATACGCCAGCCAGGGCCGAGAAAAACCTGCCGTAGACGGTCCTTCGGTAAGTGTTGAGTTGCCGGACGGCTTCGTTATACCTCATCCTTGCGACCGCGACCCTGTTTTCCGTCCCTTCGAGGCTATCCTGAAGCTTCAGAAAGGACTCGTTCGCCTTGAGCTGGGGGTAAGACTCCCGCAGCATCAGGAGTCTGGAGAGCATGCCCTCAAGCCTGTTAGATGCATCTATCTTGCCCTGCACTCCCGATGCCTGGAAATATTTCGTCCTTGCCGCGGCGATGTTTTCGAAAAGTTCCCTTTCGTGCTTGGCATAACCCTTGACGGTCTCAACAAGGTTGGGTATCAGGTCATATCGCCGCTTCAGCTGGTTCTCTACCTGCGCCCAATTCGCCTTGACTCCCTCGTCCATGGATATCACCTTATTATATTCGCCGATCCCCCATCCGACCGTAACGACAGCGGCTACCACTATAATCGCCAGGATCACAAGGGCCGTCTTTACTCCTTTTCCCATCACAGTCCTCCCTTTATGAAAAAAAGTTACTATACTGTAACATATACCTCTCTGTTCCAATAGCCCCTGACATCAGGAAAAGGCATTCTTTCATGTTATCATTCCCGAGGTAGTAATCGGGAATCCAGCTTCTAAG
>JARRRD010000135.1:0-3547 GCA_037381085.1 Candidatus Sulfobium sp. | reverse complement strand
CAGGGAGGTGCTGGAAAGGGCGATAAGGCAGATGATCAACAACAAATAATCATCGGCTGTTATTGGCAGTGGGGGCCACCGACAGAAAGAAATATGGGGCATTTACGACTCGATGATATCTTAAAGGCAACAGGGGGAGAGATACTCAGCAGGCACAGCGAGGAGTTCGCCGGTCTGTCCATTGACTCAAGGACAATAGGAAGCGGCGAAATATTCCTCGCACTGAAGGGACCGCACTTCGACGGCCACGATTTTCTGGATGCGGCGCTGCGTACCGGCGCGGGGGCCATCGTGGAAATCCCTCCGGCCGGGGCTCCGGCAGGCAAAATGCGATATCGCCCGTCCCGACTTTGCCGTTGTCACGAATGTCGGCCCCGCCCATCTTGAGGGCTTCGGCAGCCTCGAAATGGTGAGAAAGACCGACCTGGAAATACTGGAATACGTCCGTACCGTTTGCGTAAATGCCGACGACCGTTTCCTCATGGAAGGCGTGGAGAAGTTCACCGGCGAAATCATCACATACGGCATGAGCGACAATGCGGATGTGGCAGCCGGAGACATCGTGCTAGGAGAAAGGGGTTCGCGTTTCACTCTTCGACTTCCCGGGAAGAGGAAGGTCGAAATCAGGCTCGCGGTCCCCGGGACGCTCAATATTTACAATGCCCTGGCGGCGGCGTCCATAGCATGCGTACTGGGGACGGATGATGATCAGATCCGCGAAGGACTCGGCTCTTTTCACGGTGTGCCCATGAGACTGGAAGTCCTGGAGCATTCGGGCGCCATTGTGATCAGCGATGTCTACAATGCAAATCCGGCCTCCATGGAAGAAGCCGTAAGAGAGCTTCTCCGCCTCAGGAAAAAGAGGACCGTGGCCGTGCTCGGGGACATGCTCGAACTTGGCAGTCACTCCGGCGATGCCCACAATAGGCTGATGGATTTACTGTCCGGAGCACGCATCGACATTCTGATCGCCGTGGGGCCGGAGATGATTTCCGCCTCTGCAGGGTTCTCCGGAAAGAGCTATGTGGCCGATGATTCCGCCGCGGCCGAGTCCATACTGGCCGGCATACTCAGGGAGGGAGACACCGTCCTGGTGAAAGGCTCGCGCGGCATGCGGATGGAAAGGGTCCTGCCCCTTTCCGGACACCATCGGACAAGGGAGGAGTCGCGTGCTCTATAAGGCCCTTTACCATCTTCACAACCTGTTCTCTCCCCTGAACGTGTTCCGGTATATAACGTTCAGGACCGCGCTCGCAGTGATTACAGCCATGCTCATCTCCCTGTTCATCGGCCCCCCGCTCATAGCGTGGCTCAAGAAGATCAGCATAACACAGCAGATCAGGGACGACGGTCCTCGAAGCCACCTCAGGAAGACCGGCACCCCGACCATGGGGGGAATAATCATCATCACTTCCATCCTGGCGACGGTCCTGCTCTGGGGGGAACTGGGGAACATGTACGTATGGATAATGATCTTTTCCCTTGTCGGATACGGTGCGATAGGGCTCCTCGACGATTACCTCAAGGTAGTGAGAAAAAATTCCAAAGGACTCCGTGCATGGTATAAGTTCGGTTCGCAGATCGTTCTGGCACTGGCCATAGGTGTTCTGCTTTATTTCAATCCAAAGGACCCTTACGCCGACGTACTGAGCATCCCGTTTTTCAAGAAGTGGCTGTTCGACCTCGGGCTTTTCTACATACCTTTCTCTATTGTGGTGATTGTCGGAGCGTCGAATGCCGTCAATCTCACCGACGGGGTCGACGGACTAGCCACAGGCCTTGTGGGCATCGCGCTTCTTGCGAATATCATACTCGTTTACATCTCCGGCAACGCAAGATTCGCACAGTATCTGCAGGTACTTTACCTTCCCGGCACGGGTGAACTGACGGTAATATGCGGCGCCATGCTCGGGGCGTCTCTTGGGTTTCTCTGGTTCAACTCCTATCCTGCGGACGTCTTCATGGGAGATGTGGGCTCACTCGCCCTTGGCGGTGCTCTCGGAACTCTTGCGATCATCACCAAACACGAAATCGTTCTGGCCGTAGTGGGAGGCATTTTTGTGATAGAGACCCTTTCCGTGGTATTCCAGGTCGCGTCCTTCAAATTAACCGGAAAGAGGATCTTCAGAATGGCCCCCATCCATCACCACTTCGAGCTTAAGGGGTGGCACGAATCAAAAGTAATAGTAAGGTTCTGGATTGTCGGTATAATGCTTGCGCTGCTGAGTCTGGCAACGCTGAAACTGAGGTGATCATGGAAATATCGCGGATAAGAAATCAGCAGTCAAAAGTCAGTGATGTGAAGACATATTATGTTTTTCTTTTTTTACTTTTCATTCTCTGTTTTTCCTTTGCGACTTCGGTCTCCGCTCACGAAATAAGGGCCAGGGCCGCAGTTGTCATTAACGCGGCGACCGGGAGGGTGCTCTATGCCAAAAACCCCGATGCCAGGCTGATGCCCGCCAGCACCACCAAACTGGTGAACGCCCTGGTAGTGCTGGACAGGGCGAAACTCGACGATGTGACAACGGTCAGCGCGAGGGCGGCGGGCCAGCCGCCTACGAAGGCGGGCCTGAAGCGGGGGGACAGGATAACGATCAGGACGCTCCTTTACGCGGCCCTGATGAAATCCGCCAACGACGCCGCAGTCGCCCTTGCGGAGGCCGTCGCCGGTTCCGAAGAGGCCTTTGTCAGGTTGATGAACAGAAAGGCGATTGCGCTTGGCGCCGACGACACCCGGTTCATTAACGCGAACGGCCTGCCCGGCAGAGGCCAGCATATAACGGCACGAGACCTGGCTATCATAATGAGGGAGGCCATCAAGTACCCGCTTCTCAGGGAGATCATGGGCACCCGGGTGAAAGAAGTATCCACCAAGGGCGGAAAGACGATGTTCATCAAGAACACGAACAGGCTGCTGTGGTCCGATGATGAGGTCCTGGGCGGCAAGACAGGCTATACCAGGAAGGCGAAGCACTGCCTTGTGTGCGCCGGCGAGCGCGACAACGACACTATAATCGTCGCCCTCCTGCATGAGCCCCGGAGACACCTGTTGTGGAAAGACGCCGAATATCTGATGGGCGTGGGCGAAAAGGTATTGAGCGACGACTCAGAGCCCGTGGTGTATCTGACGAAATTTCACAAACCTTCCAGGGGGACACTGGCCGGCAGGAAGAGGCACGTCAGAAGGCGCGTGGTGAGAAGGAGAAGCAGGAAAAACAGGGCCGCCCTGGTCGGGAACAGGCTGAAGGAAGAGAAGATACGTGCAATTGCCCGGCAGGAGGACGATGGAAACAGAGGGTAGGAAAATAACCGTTGTCGGCCTTGCCCGAAGCGGGCTCGGGGCCGCAAACCTCCTTGCGAGCCTGGGCGCCTCCGTCACCGTGACCGACGTAAAGACGGAAGAGGAACTCGGCGACATCGTGGACAGGCTCGGCCCATCCGTACGCCGGAGATTGGGGGGACATCCTGAAGTGTTATTCACCTCGGCGGACATGCTGGTTCTGAGTCCTGGGGTACCGGAAAGTCTGGCGCCGGTCAGCCGGGC
>JARRRD010000134.1:0-3557 GCA_037381085.1 Candidatus Sulfobium sp. | reverse complement strand
CGGAAGGGGCGACGAAAAATGTCTTGTAGCGACACCTTACCGCCCTGGAGAGGGGTCTGCCGGTCATTTTCCCGAAGTCACTAAACGTTGGGTCCTCATTCATGTGGAAGATAAATAGAATCATGTCGTCATTACAAGACTTTTTCGGTGGCCCTTCCGGGCTGTCTTGCAGCGTCAGGGCATACAATTTCAGGACGTCACAGTGAAATAAATAGCGGGCTCAGGGCTCTTCCTGACGGAGGGAAGCGTCCACGTCTCTGCCTTCAGCTATTTCTAAGCGGTTCCGGCCGTTTCTCTTCGCCCCGTAAAGTGCAAAGTCGGCACACCTTATCAATCTGTCCTCGCTGCCGACTGCTTCGTCGGGCATGCCCGAAATCCCTATGCTTACCGTGACGGGACGGTCAATCTGATGAAATTTGCAACGTGCGATTGTGTCCCTCATACGCTCGGCAAGGACAGCCGCCTCATCCTTTTTGGTATTCGGCAGAATAGCCATGAATTCTTCGCCGCCGTAACGGGCGGCGGTGTCGATCTCCCTCATGCTTTGCATGAGAAGGTTTGAGATTTCCTTGAGGACCATGTCCCCCGCCAGATGGCCGTAATCATCGTTCACTTTCTTGAAGTGGTCGATATCGAACATCACCAGCGAAAAGGGAGTCGAATATCTCCTGGCCCTCTCAAACTCCTTGGCAAGGGACTCGTGAAAACGGTACCGGTTGTTAAGTCCGGTGAGCGCATCCGTGATGGCCATATGTTCGAGTTTGGCTAGCAACCCTTCCAGCTGACTGTTCTTCTTTCTCAGTTCGTCCTGAAGCGCCTTCGTTCTCAGGCAGGCATAAATCCTGGCATTCAGCTCAAGTTCATTGTAGGGCTTGGGAAGGTAGTCGTCGGCCCCCACGCGAAGCCCCGATATCTTGTCCGACAAGTCCTTCTTGACCGTAAGCATGATGACGGGAGTGCCTTTCGTTTCTTCATTCAGTTTGAGCCAACGGCATACTTCATACCCGTCCATCCCCGGCATAACGAGGTCCAGGAGTATAATGTCGGGGTCCGAGGTTTTCACCGCTTTTATTGCGTCGACGCCGTCCCGCACCCACGCGACTTCATAGCCGATCTTCTCCAGGAACGCTCTCGTTACTTTCCCCTGCAGAGGATCGTCTTCCACGAGCAAAACCCTGGCCCTCGACAGCTTATCCCCTCGCGACATCCCGGCGTCATCTTTTGCGGAACCGGACAATTCTCCCATCCCTTTCAAAGCCCCCACGGGGCAGGTCAGCATTTTCAAAGACTGCTTGCGATTATCCGCTCTTCTCCGTAAACCACGAGGTGGCAGTGTACGGCCACCCCGTACCTCCCGAGCTTCGACTCGGTCATGCTCTTGGCACGCCTGCAGATTTGCCGAAACACGTCCAGCCGCCCGCCGCTGTAAAGCCTCAGGAAGATATCGTTTACATCGTCCTTCGGAGCGTCGAGGCCCACCGTGCGTTTACAAATCTGCCTGAGGAGGGTAAACACATCAGAGGACGACGGTCTCCCGCAGGTCCACAGAGCAACCCTCAACATATCCAGCCACCCCGTTACAATGTGCAGTTTCACGACACACTCCCCGCTGGACAGCAGGATAGACTCCGTAATACTTTCTCTTGCCGCCAGATAACAATCTCTATCCAGGGAAAACAGCCTCTGATGCGACCTCATCGCGCTTTCTCCCTGGAAGAGTACAATCTCTGTCAAATTCCCGGAATTAATTCTCTTCACCAAAAGACGCAAATAAGATAAAATACATAAAATCCTTCTTTTTCTCAAGGAAAAGTTGTACCGTGAAGCCGGACTCCTGATGATTGCGCAGGAAGTGAGTCCGCAGCCCCGGGCCAAAATTGTGGCGGTCGGCCATCAGGCGTGATAAAATGGGATGTAACCGGGATTTGCCGGGATTTCCGGACCATGTTTCGCGGTTAACAGGCCTTGTCAAGCTTATGTCGTGAAGTCTGACGGCCCCGCTCCGAGGAGATAAGAATGTATATTGTCACGATTACGCCTGAGTGCGCACCTGCAGCCAAGGTGGGCGGTCTGGGGGACGTTGTATACGGTCTCAGCCATGAACTCGAGATACGGGGACATATGGTTGAGATCATACTGCCGAAATATGACTGCATGAGGTACGACCATATTTACGCCCTTCAGAGGGTCTTTGACGACCTCTGGGTCCCTTTTTACGATCACCGCGTTCACTGCTCGGTATTCTTCGGCTTTGTCCACGGCAGAAAATGTTTCTTCATAGAGCCCCACTCAAACAGGAACTTCTTCAACCGCGGAATCTATTACGGGCATCACGACGACCCCGAAAGGTTCGCCTTTTTTTGCAGGGCGGCGCTCGAATTCATGCTCAAGAGCGGCAAACATCCCGATATAATCCACTGTCACGACTGGCAGACCGGGATAGTGCCGGTCCTCCTTTACGACATATATAAGTATCTCGGCATGTCCCATCCCCGCGTATGTTATACCCTGCATAACCTGAAACATCAGGGCGTCACCGGCGAATTCATATTGCGCGCCACCGGGTTGAACAGGCCGGATTATTACTTTCACCCCGACAGGCTGCGGGACAACTTCAACCACTCAGCAATAAATCTGATGAAGGCGGGCATAGTATACTCCAATTTCGTGACGACCGTGTCCCCGGCATATGCGGGAGAAATACGGCATACTGGTCTGTCCTACGGACTTGGTCATACCCTTCACGTGCACGGAAACAAGTTCGGAGGGATACTGAACGGTGTAGACTACGATGTCTGGAACCCGGAGATAGACAGATATATCCAGCACAGATACGGCATCGACAATGTCCAGGCAAAATACGGGAACAAAGAGGCCCTCCGGGACAGGCTGTGGATCCGCCGGGAATACAAACCGATCATCGCATATATCGGACGGCTCGATCACCAGAAAGGAGTGGACCTCATAAGGCACGGTCTTTTCTATGCCCTCGGGAACGGCTGCCAGTTCGTGCTTCTCGGCTCCAGTCCGGACCAGGGGATAAACAATTATTTCTGGCGTCTCAAGCACCAGATGAACGACAACCCCGACTGCCACATCGAACTGGCTTTTAACGAAGAACTGTCTCATCTCGTTTACGCCGGTTCCGACATGATCATCGTGCCGAGCCTGTTCGAGCCCTGTGGCCTGACCCAGATGATAGCGTTGAAATACGGAACGGTCCCGATAGTCAGGAGCACCGGCGGACTGAGGGACACCGTTTTTGACGCCGATTATTCCGACAGACCTTATCATGAACGCAACGGTTATGTCTTTCAGGATTTCAACTTTCAGGGACTGGAGTCCGCAATGCACAGGGCTATAGGCATGTGGTATACATATCCGCAGCACTTCAGGGAACTCATGGCAAACGGTATGAGATATGACTTTTCATGGAACCATCCCGCAGAGCATTACCTCAACATCTACGAATACATAAGGGACAAGTGACGTGCTGCAGGGAATGAATTGACATCGGTTTCTTTCTGCCATATGCTGTGTTTATAGTTCCATACGAT
>JARRRD010000133.1:0-8081 GCA_037381085.1 Candidatus Sulfobium sp. | reverse complement strand
TGTCATTGACCGCTTGCAGGTCGTCATTCCCGGGGTAGTAGTCGGGAATCCATTTTTCCTGAGAGAACTTGGATACCCGCCTTCGCGGGTATGACGGCATCAGGCAGGAGTATGAGACTTTTTCAGCAGTAATAATAGCAGGTTACCGCCCGGTACGTGAAAAGAATTTGCTGACCTCCGATACCGGCAATTCTCCCTGAGACGAATCGGCGAGTTTCTTCCATTTCACAACGCCTGTATCCATTTCATCGTCCCCAACTATCACTACATATCCGGCAGCCAGCCTGTCGGCCCTCCTCATCTGGCTCTTCAGGGAGGATCCCGAGTCTCCGACCTCTACCCACAGGCCCGCTTGCCTCAGACTGTCCGCCATGACGAGACCTTCGCTGTTGGCCCGCTCTCCCATATTGGCGATAAAGACCCGCGGAACCGGGATGTCCTGCCCGCCTGCAACCTTCAACAATTCTATGATCCTTTCCATGCCAACGGCAAATCCTACCGCCGGCGTTTCCGGCCCCCCGAATTCCCTGACCAGCCCGTCATAGCGTCCACCGGCGGCCACTGCGTTCTGAGCCCCCAGATTCCCGCTCGTGACCTCGAAGGTGGTACGGGTATAATAGTCCAGGCCCCTGACCATGCCCGCGTTTACGGTATATGGGACTCCGAGGCGTGTAAGCAGCGATAGAAGCCTGTCAAAGTGTTTCCTGCAGTCATCGCAGATATAATCGGTCACTTTAGGCGCACCGCTCCGCAGTTCGATGCACCGCTCGACCTTGCAGTCGAGGATCCTGAGCGGGTTCCTGTCATACCTTCTCACACAGTCCGGGCATAAACCGTCAAGCCGGCCCGAGAAAAACCCCAGCAGGGCTTCCCTGTAGCGGGGCCTGCATTCACGGCAACCTATGGAGTTGACCTGAAAGTCAAGGGTCTCCAAACCCAGCCTGGTGAGCAAATGCCTGAGCATGGAAATTATTTCAGCATCCATTGCTGGCTGCGGCGATCCGAAGGCCTCCACCCCGATCTGATAGAATTGCCTGAACCTTCCCGACTGCGGCCTTTCGTATCTGAACATCGGCCCGGAATAGTAATACTTCTGGGGCGCAGGAAGGTTGAAAAGGTGGTTCTCCACATAACTCCTGACTACGGAAGGAACATCTCCTTCTCAACTAACTCGAAATTCTCACAAAAGAAGCGCGTGAAAAATTCCGTCGACTCCTCAACGGTCCGCCTGATTTCCATGAAGCCCTACGAACAAAAAACCACGCGGGCGACGTCCTCCACCTTCCGCCATATATGGATATCAGGCGCAAAGATGTCCCGCATGCCCTTGAGGGCCCTGTATCGTCCGGAAGAAGTCACTGGGCTTCCTCTTCTTCCCGGTTTTCTCCTTCGCGGACGGAATCGTGTTCGAGCATCCTGGCGTGGCTCTCGATCAACCTCTTGATCTCCTCCTTGAAATGCCGCCTTATGCCCTTGAGGTCAACGATGTCCTCATGTATCTTTATGACGTTCTCCTGGGCATCCTTTATCAGACTGTCGGCCTTCAGCTCCGCCTCCTTGATGATAAGCTCGGCCTCTTTCCGTGCATTAGTCTTGTAATCCTCGACCATCTGCTGGGCCGTCATAAGCGTTTCCCTCAGCGTCGATTCCATATCGTGGTATTCCTTTATCTGGTTTTCACCCCTCTGCATCCCCTCTTTCAGGGTAGCGTTTTCTCTCAGGAGTTCCTCCATCTCTTCCCTTATGACCTCCAGGAAAGCGTATACCTCCTCGACATCGAATCCCCTGAATTTAACGGGAAACTGCTTCTGCTGGATATCAAGCGGCGTGATTCTCATATTATC
This sequence comes from Candidatus Sulfobium sp., assembly GCA_037381085.1. GTDB lineage: Bacteria > Nitrospirota > Thermodesulfovibrionia > Thermodesulfovibrionales > UBA6898 > JARRRD01. The sequence goes on along the minus strand of JARRRD010000133.1, from coordinate 6,237 downwards.
CTCCTCCGACGCTGTAACCGATTTTTATTAACGTGGTAACCAAAAAAGAACGCGCGAATATAATAACAAGAATAACCACTATAGGAGAAATATCGATCGGGCCCAGCCTGTAACCGATCAGCCTCCGTACAGGCCTGAAGGCCGGCTCGGTAACCGAATAGAGGAACCTCACTATCGGGTTGTAGGGGTCGGGATTGACCCAGCTGATCAACGCGGCAATAATAACGACCCATTCATATATCTGAAGGATTATGTCGAGGATCTTTGCAACAGTGACCAGGAAATCGCCGAAGATGAACATCATCCCCTCCTTCCCAGTTCTTCCGCCCTCTTCCGGGCCGCCTCAAGGGCCTCGGTTACGATCGAAACAAATCTTCTTTCGTAAAAGACCTTAAGTCCGGCCGCCGTAGTCCCGCCCGGCGACGTGACCATTTCCCTGAGCTTTTCAGGGGACATGCCCGTATCGAGAAGTTTTGCCGTTCCAAGCAGCGTCTGCACCGCAAGGGCCGCAGCGTCCGCCTTTCCTATTCCCATGCCTTCGCCGCTTTCCGTCAACGCCTCCACAAACAATGCCACAAATGCCGGACCGCTTCCCGAGAGGGCGGTAACGGCATCCATGTATCTTTCCGGCAGCGAAAGAACTCTCCCTACCGACATCAGTATGCTCTTGACGACGTCGACCTCCCGGCCGTAGAAACAGTCGCAGAGGGACATTACAGACATGCCTTCCTGAACGATCGCAGGTGTATTCGGCATCACCCTGATAAGCCTGTTCGTGCGCAGCTTCGTACCGAGGTAGGAAAGAGTGATGCCGGCAGCTATGGATACCACCGTCTTCTCTTCCGTCACCACTTCGGAGATTTCATCCAGTACACCCTCCATGTTCTGCGGCTTTACGGCAAGGATAATAAGGTCGCAGGCGGAAACCACTTCCCTGTTTGAACCGGTGGTTCTGATACCGTATGTCCTTTCCAGTTGCAGTCTCTTTTCTTCTCTCGGCTCCGCCACAAATATGTCCTTCATCTTCTGCGACGTCATACCCTTTATAAGTGCCTCGGCCATATTGCCGCCGCCGATAAAACCTGTCATCTTTCCTCCTTTTGTCTCTCACCGAATATTGCGGTACCGATTCTCACGATGGTGGCGCCCTCCTCTATCGCGACCTCGAAATCATTCGACATGCCCATTGAGAGCCCCGGCAGCACAAAGCCTTCATTCTCGGCGTAGTCCCTGAGCTCCCTCAATTTCCTGAAATATGGCCTCGCCACTTCAGGGTTTTCAAAGAATGGCGGGATAGTCATAAGACCCTCCACTTCTAAATTCCTCATACCATTGATCAACTCCAATAGGGGCAAAACATTATCCTGTAAAAGTCCATACTTACTCTCCTCAGCAGAAAGTTTAACTTGAATAAGTATCCTCTGCCTTTTTCCCATACTTTCAGCCTTCTTATTGACCAATTGCGCAAGCTGCGGTGAATCAACGGAATGGATCAGATCGAAAAGTTCAACTGCAGTTCCGGCCTTGTTCTTCTGAAGATGACCGAACAAATGCCATGTGACCGGCGATTCGGGCATTTCCGCCCTCAGCCTCAGAACCTTCCCGCGTCCTTCCTGTACCCTGTTTTCACCAAATTCCCGCAGCCCCGCATCCACTGCCTTACGGATGATATCGGCACCCACGAGTTTGCTGGCGGCAACCAGCCTCACGTCGCCCGGCTCTCTGCCGGCCTTCATGGCGGCATGAGCCATACGTCTATACACCGTATTTATGTTATCTATCATCATCCCGGATCGCAAAACACTACTATACTAGTCTCTGCCAAGCTAAAATTCAATGGAAATAGGCACGTAGCGCCGGAGGACGTCGTCTCCCGGATCGAAAGTCAGGTCGATGCTGCCGTCGCGCGCCGGTATTCCTCCCAGAGTCTGCTCTTGGCTACTCCTGCGTCGATGAAGTCCCAGGGAAGGGCCTCTGACAAGTCCCTTTTTCGGAAGATATAGAAGTCCGGATCAGAACCGGCTTCCGCCCCTTCTGAAGAAAACCTCTCTCCCGCCGCCAGTTTCTCGATCAGGGCGGAAACCCGCCGGTCGCCGCGCGCGAGAACACCCTGAAGATAGGCATACTTCGGCACGTCATGAAAAACCCTCACACCTTTCGTCCCGGAAAGACCTTGCTTGATGATCTTCAGCCGCTCCTTCACCTCTTTCAGGGGCGCCATCGGGTGCCACTGAAAGGGAGTAGAAGGTTTCGGTACAAAGGTACTCACACTCAGCGTTAATCCCCCCCTTTTCGAAGAATTCCGTATCTTCCCGGCAAGACTGACGATCCCTTCTATATCCAGCCTCGTTTCAGTCGGCAGACCCACCATGAAATAGAGCCTCAGTGTCTCCGTCTCACCGTCCAGGATAAGCTTCGCCGTATCGAGGATGTCTTCTTCGGTGATCTTTTTGTTTAGAACATCCCTCAGCCTCTGCGTTCCCGCCTCAGGGGCGATCGACACGCTCTTATGACGTTTCATAAGCGCCGCAATGCGGCCGCTCCTCGCACTGGCACGCAACGAGGTAATAGAGAAATCTACGCCCTCTATCGACATGACCTCCTCAGCATACGGATAGTCCGTCAACGAGGGGCCGATGAGACCGACTCTGCCCGTTGTTTAGGCACATATAGCCCATCTATACTTAAGCATTTCTTGAACAGTTCAGCCTTTGCTTCGGAACTTCTGAAGGCCGAGAGAAACTCGGGAACCATTTCCTCCGCCTCCCCGACAAAGATAACATCCATGAACTCGGCAAGTGGTTCAGGATTCGAAAAGCCGCATACTCCTCCCATAATGACGACAGGATGTGAATGATCCCTCGCGATGCTCCTTGAAGGTATCCTTGCCATCCTCAATATCTTTATGATGTTCGGATAGTCATTTTCGAAGGAGACGGAAAAAGCGATGATGTCGAAACGGGAAAGTGTCCTCTTTGACTCGACCGAAAAAAGCTCGGAGCCGGTCCTTTCATATTCTCCGATCTCGTCTCCGGCGGGCAGAAAGACCCTTTCGCATACAACATCACCGAAACTGTTCAGTAAGCCATAGATGCCCTGAAACCCCAGACTTGACATGCCCACGGAATAAGTGTTCGGGTAGGCCAGAGCTATCTTGATCTTTCCACCGGGGTCCTTGAAGATCGTGCCCTTCTCCCTGGAAAGGAGATAATCGGCCCTGTCCGTAAGCTTCCTGTTCATCGTGTATTATACAATGGTTTCCGATTGAGTCGGAGGAATGGTACAATTCCTCAATGAAGATTATCACACAAAATAAAAAGGCATTTCATGACTATTCCATCGAGGAGACACTTGAGGCAGGTATCCTCCTTCAGGGGACGGAGGTCAAGTCATTGCGGGAAGGCAAGGCCAACCTCAAAGACAGTTATGTCATCGTGAAAGACGGGGAGGTCTTTCTGCTCAATTGCCACATCAGCCCTTATTCACATGGAAATATCATGAACCATGACCCGTTGAGGACCAGAAAGATCCTGCTGCACAAGAAGGAGATTACGAAGCTCCAGGGAAAGGCGGCCCAGAAGGGCTATTCACTCATTCCCCTGAAGCTTTACTTCAAGGACTCTCATGTAAAGGTTGAAATCGGACTGGCCAGGGGCAAGAAACAATATGAAAAGAGGGAGACGATAAAGAAAAGGGAAGCGGACAGGGAGATAGAGCGCGCAATGAAATCCCGGCGGTAAACGGCCGGATGTGGTAAAATATAGACGTAAGCATACCTCGGGGGCGAATGGGCTCGACGGGGGTTATGAGGCTTATGTGGCATGTCGTGGCTCCATCACCACGTTAAAAGATGGGAACAAACACAAACGCCAACAATCAACTGGCACTCGCTGCTTAATTAAAGCAGCTCGCTACCTCGGGATTGCCTGTGTCCCGGGGATAGCGACGATCAGCAGGCTGGCTGCCGGGGGTTTCTCCCGATCCGGCGGCGAGACAAAGAGAGATGGGAATTCCTGAAGCCTGGTTGCCGGCGGCCCGGATTCCGAGATTTAAAAGACAGCCTACACATGTAGAAGCATAAGTGTAGTACCTTCGGACGCGGGTTCGATTCCCGCCGCCTCCACCATTAACCTCTTTTAATATCAAGAGGAATGAATCCCCCCGGGTTTACAGGAGACTCTACAATTTGAGAGGATAGAGTCATGAAAAAGACAACGAGGTATTCCCCGGAGATCCGGGACCGGGCAGTGAGGTTGGTATTTGAGCAGCAGAAGGAACATGGATCGCAATGGTCAGCGATTGGTTCGATAATCGCCGGTTGCTAGAGCCCATCGGCGATATACCACCGGCGGAGAGGGAAATCGAGTATTATCGTCAGATGGAGGAGTCGACCGTTGCGGTCTGACTCAAATAAAACTGTCTCCGGAATACCCGGGGGGATTCGCGGCATCATTTGGGGGGCTTACCTTCAGCCTTTTCTTTTTTAGCCTGTCTTTTTTCTTTCAGGGTGTGCTGTGCTTTTTTCTTTGCATTTGGCTTTTGTCTGTTGGTTTCTTTGCTCATGCTGTCCTCCTTGATGTGACTTGCTTTCATTCTACTGCATCCCTCCGAATAGTCAACCGCGCCCTTTCTCGTACATTCCGGAAAGCCGCACCTGCAAAGCATGATATAATAGAATACAAAAGATAATGGAGTAACAAATGTCTATAGTGGACAAGCTGTATAATGCCTTAACGAAAAAGGCGCAGACAGCAAACAAGGATATTACAAGAGAAATGATGGAAGATTGGGTTGGGGATGCGGGCCCTGTTGATAAACAAATAGCCTTCATGTCTGCAGCTCTTGTTGAATATACCTCCGAAGAAATGGTAGAGGATATTCTTCAGTCGGCGTATTTGGATAACTGATGAAAAGGAAATCCTCGCATTTCTCGGTTGAGGACATAATCAGAAATGAGTTCAAGAAACCTGTCAGCAGGGGAACTCTCGGCAAGGACGCTAATGGTTTAATGTGGGCTTACGGAGTTGTTCTGAAAGACTCCCTCTACTGTGTTCAAGTTATTACGATAGACCTGGAGACTCATAAGGTGGAACGCATAAAGGACAAAGAAAGATCATTTGAGCAGATGGCAGATGCAAGAGCATACATAACAGGAGTGATAAAGGGAAGCCTTCCCATAAGAATTCCAGCGGCTTAAGACAGGATGAGACCCACCTGATCTTCTGGAGCATGAACGTCTGACTGTAGTTTCCATATGCAACAGGAAATTATCATGTGCGGCAGGGGAAGAAGCAGACACCACTTTAAAAATGCCGGCGAGGCGGGAAGCCCGGAGTATCATTCAAGAAGACTTACACGGACAAAGCAGATCGAAGTTCTCGGTCTGGGAATTGAACCAATAAACGGTTAGCCGTCACAATCTTTGGCAGCCTCTGTTTGATCGAATAGGTTATTAAGAATAGCCGGCTTTCGAGCCGGCTTCGTGTATACTTGTAGAAGCGTCCGTGACGGGAACTCAGAATCCAAATCAGGCAAGAGGAGAGCAACGATGACAGAAACGGGAAAGAAGGTTGCAAAGAGAGCCTCTAATCCGGCATTTATGAAGGCTATGAAGCCGAGCGAGGCGTTGGCAAAGGTAGTGGGTCATGAGCCGCTTCCAAGAACAGAGATAACCAAGAGGCTCTGGGAATATATAAAGAAAAACAATCTCCAAGATTCCCGGAACAAGAGAAATATCAATGCAGATGAGAACCTCTCGGCAGTGTTCGACGGGAAGAAGCAGGTCTCGATGTTCGAGATGACCAAATTAGTCAACAAGCACCTTAGCTGATAAGCCATACGCTGAATTCAATAAAGGGCGCTGTATTTTCAGTAGTCGCAGACTGCATCGGCGCTGAACGAAGGATGTATCTCTCAGGCGGGTTGAGACATGACTGATCAAAAATCCAAAGATCCTCTTCACGGGATCACGTTGGAAATGATACTGACCCAACTGGTAGAACGTTATGGCTGGGATGAGATGGGGAGACTCATCCGCATAAGGTGTTTTAATAATGACCCGAGTATCAAATCGAGCCTGCAATTTCTGAGAAGAACCCCCTGGGCCAGGAAAAAAGTCGAGGCCTTGTATCTGAGATACAAGAGGCAGACTGCGAAGCGAAGCAACGCCGACGCTGGCAGCCTTTAGGCCGCCGTTTCAGGGAAACGGGACCTGTATGAAGGATATACCCTAACGTT
>JARRRD010000132.1:0-4852 GCA_037381085.1 Candidatus Sulfobium sp. | reverse complement strand
GGAGATAATTGAAAATCCGTTTTCCGACCTTGAGAAGGGAAAAGGCATCAAGCTCGCCGAATTGATTGTTGAACAGGGGGTCGATATCCTTTACACGAAGGAGCTGTTCGAGGGCAAGGGGCCCGAGTATGTGCTCTCGGACGCCGGTGTCGAAGTAAGGCCTGCGGACATGAAAACCCTGAGAGAGCTGATGACATTGAGGCAGACGGAGAAACACAAGGGCTATGAAGAAGACAATGGCAGAAAAACAACTTCGGTAGTTAGAGAATGATAAATGGAAAACGGTTTGATTTTAAAGGTAGAAGACCTGAACGTTGAGTTGGACCGCCGAAGCATTATTGAGCACCTCTCCTTTACTGTGAAGAGGGGGGACATTGTTACCATTTTGGGTCCCAATGGGGCGGGGAAGACGGTCCTGCTGAAATGCCTGCTCGGGCTTTTGCCCTACGATGGGGATATAGCCTGGGAAAAAGGGATCAAAATCGGCTATGTCCCCCAGCGACTGCCGTTCATAAAAGATATACCGCTGAGCGTAATGGATTTTTTTGACTTGAAAGGGGCTGCCGAACAGGAGGTGCGAGATATTGTACGTGCAGTAGGGTTCGGCGAGGAGTTCCTCGGGAGAAAGATAGGCGACCTGTCGTCCGGACAGTTTCAGAGGATACTGATAGCCTGGGGCCTTGTCGGCAAACCTCAGGTGCTGCTCTTCGACGAGCCGACCACGGGGATCGACATCAGCGGCGAGGAAACAATCTACAATCTTCTGGCAAGACTCAAAGAGGAGCGACATTTAACGATGCTGCTGGTTACCCATGACCTGAGCGTGGTTTATGAGTTTTCAACCCATGTCATCTGCCTGAGCAGGAAGGCAGTATGCTACGGTCCTCCCCGTGAGGTGCTCACGCCGGAGAGTCTACAAAACCTTTATGGCGGCGGAATGAAATACTATCAGCACAAACACTGATGAGAATTATGGAAATTCAATTTGTATTAAGTATAACAACGGGTATTTTTATCGGGGGCGCGGCCGGATATCTGGGGTCTCTGATGTTGAGCAAAAGGATGGCCCTCGTAGCCGGGCCTTTGGGCCATTTGACACTGCCGGGAATAGCCCTGGCTTTAATGTAGGTAGGCTCCTGGGAAACAGTCATTTCTGTGTTCGCTGCCCTTTTCCTTATTTTCGTAATAAAGAAGATTTATTCAAAGATGGTTTTGATTAATATTTCCGATGACTTAGCCGGGTCCGAGGGCGTAAACGTCAAAAAATACAACCTGATTTACCTGGCCTTGATTGCCGTTATCGTCGCTTTGGGAGTAAAAATGGTCGGCGGCCTTTTAACTGCGGCATTAGTGGCGATCCCGGCTTCCGCTGCTCGAAACCTGAGCCGAACTTTATCCCAGTATGCCTTCGGGGCTATGATTATCGGATCCATATCTTCTTTTATGGGAATATTACTTTTTAAGCTTACAGGGTTTCCCGCAGGTCCGTTGATCGTCCTGATGAGTACCGCAATCTTTCTGATTTCGATTTTTTTAAAAAATAAAGGAAATTCCGGAGGACATTTATCACGCGCCGGGTAGAAAGGAGGTGAAAAACATGCCGCGAAGATCGAGACGAGCTTAAGAATCTACTGGCCGTACTGCCAGCACTATGGCTGGCATCATCCTTACGGTCCTTATGGTTCTCCTCCTCCTCCTCCGTGGTGGATGGAGGAGCCGACAGCGGAGGAGGAAAAGGAAGACCTTAAAACGCACATTGATATGTTGAAGAAGGAATTAAAGGCTGCCGAGGACGATCTGAAAGAGCTGGAGAAGTCTAAATAGGAAGTGGATTCTGAATGAGGGGCGCTTGCGCCCCTCTCAGCGCAGTGACTTTTTTAGAGGGTTCAGTCCAAGGCCGGGTATCCGATTTTACGGCCCCGACGGATGCTCAAAGCCGAAGACTGAGTGGAAGGGATGCGGTCCTCACAAACGTTACGAACTCTTGATGGGGTCGAATGGTCGGCTTATTGACAGTACTCGACAGTATCAAAGGAGGATGCGTTATGGCACAGACAAAGGACGAATGTGTTAAGCCGGCAAAAGGGCCTATCATGCCGGGAGGCGAAGAAAAACTTTCAACGTCTGAGATTCAAAAGGGGGTGGTCAAAGTGATGGCAAGGGTAGGGAGACAGGCGCCCGACTTCGAGGCCAGTGCCTTTGTTGATGGAGGGTTCAAGAATATCAAGCTTTCTGACTACAAAGGGAAATGGGTAGTGCTCTGCTTCTATCCCGGAGATTTCACTTTTGTTTGACCGACCGAGTTGGCGGCAGTTGCCACCAAGCGCAATGAGCTTGAGAAACTGGATGTTCAGGTGCTCGCTATGAGCACGGACAGCCGTTTCACCCACAAGATATGGCAGGAGGATGAGCTTTCAAAGATGGTCGAGGGTGGCGTGACCTTCCCGATGCTTTCAGATGCCGGTGGTCGAATAGGCAACGTCTACGGGGTTTATGACGAGGACGCTGGCGTCGACATCCGGGGTCGCTTCCTGATAGACCCTGATGGAGTGATACAGGCAATGGAAATCATGACCCCTCCCGTCGGGCGCAACGTAGCTGAACTCCTTCGCCAGGTGAAGGCCTTCCAGCATGTGAGGGAAACAGGAGAAGCCACACCTTCAGGCTGGCAGCCCGGCAGGCCCACACTGAAGCCCGGCCCCGAACTGGCCGGCAAGGTATGGAAGGTGTGGAAGACAGATATGGCTTTCTGAGACGAACAATTATCAGTATAGAAAAAGCGGAGGGAGAACATCCGTCAGAAAGGAGACTGCAAAGAGAGGGTTTTAAGGACTCGGAAGAAATGAAGAATATCACTCAACGATGAAAGAAAAGTAGAAAAAATCATGGATCTTAGGTTAAAGGATATTGAAGCCAACGCCGTTAAGCATGCACTGGAGGAATACCTTAAGAACCTGGAGAAGTCAGAGCGGGTGGCCGGAGACAAAAAAGGGATTAAATTTGAGGAAGAAGCCGTAAAGACCGTCATTGAGAAGATGAAATCTCTTTCCGGCGCTCCCGGCCTCTAATCAAAGGAGTTTATCATGGCCGAGTACTACAAAAAGTTAGTCACCGGTTTCGGCAAACCTGTCGAGGATAATGTATCCGGAGGTGTTCGATGCACCAGCTTTTTTGGTACTAACGGACTGCTTGACCTCAGGTTTGCGATGTCGTGTCCTCAGGCAAGATGCGCACCTCCCGGATAAGCTCGCTCATTTCAATCCGGAGCGCATTCTTGGGCGCGTTGTGCACGCCAAGGGCCGGCCTAAAAGGAATTAAACGCTGCCGAGGACGATCTGAAGGAACTGGAGAAGTCTCGATAAGGAGGTGCACATAATGACAAAGGTAGGGCAAAAATACAAATGCAACATATGCGGGAATGAGGTAGTAGTTACAAATGCCGGAGAAGGGGAATTAGTCTGTTGCGGTCAGCCCATGGAGAATATAGGCGAAGGCTTTGAGTGCAAGTAGTTATTGAGCCGTTTATAAGAAGGGACTATGGAATGGCGAAATAACACATAGGCGGGAACCCAGGTTCCCGACGATTTCAGGAAAGGGGGTAGAGATTGATGACAGGTTATGTGGGACCTATCGAAAAAGCAACTCTGGACAACAGCTTCTTCCGTCAGGTTTTGTTCACTGGCAAATACAGCCAGCTGGTGGTGATGTGTCTGCAGGGAGGAGAGGAAATCGGCAACGAAGTGCATCCCGACGTCGACCAGTTCTTCCGCATTGAAGAGGGTAACGCCAAATTCGTCTTTAACGGCAAGGAGGAACACGTCGCGGGTGACGGTGACGCGGTTGTGGTGCCCGCCGGAACGTACCACAACGTGATCAACGCGTCTTCGACGAAACCGCTCAGGCTCTATACGATTTATTCTCCTCCCAATCATCCTGATGGCACAATTCATAAGACTAAAGCGGATGCCGATGCGGCGGAGGCGGCAGAACATCATTAGGGGCCGGGCATAGGAGGCTGGAGAACCTTAGAGACCCATATGTGCCATATGCTCAAAATATCATAGGGTGTAAAGAGAAAGCGCCGGTGAATGGAGTATTATCCGGGGGGCGAAATCCGGTAATGAGGCGGAATGAAAGGAGAAACGGATATGAAGAAAATAGGACTTGTTGCACTGTTTACGCTCTTACTGTTTTCAGCCTCAACGGCTTTCGCTGATGACGCTTTAATGAAACAAGCTCAAATGCTGTTTAAACCTATTCCAACGACAGTTTCCGAGGTTAAGGGGAAGACCTTCTCGCCGCAAGAGGTAGAATTGGGGAAAATGCTCTATTTTGATCCCCGGCTCTCGGCGAGCGAGCTGATCAGCTGTAATACCTGCCACAACCTTGGGACGGGTGGCGCAGACTTCCATGAGACCTCCATCGGCCACCACTGGCAGAAAGGCCCTAGAAATGCGCCCACCGTATTTAATTCCGTATTCAACATCGCCCAGTTCTGGGATGGCAGGGCTAAGGATCTGGCTCAGCAAGCAAAAGGCCCCTTGCAGGCTTCAGTGGAGATGGACAGCACTCCGGAAAGAGTGATTGAGACATTAAAAAGCATGCCCGGATACGTTGAGCTGTTCAGGAAAACCTTCCCCGGTCAGCCGGATCCTGTGACCTTTGACAACGCGGCAGAGGCGATTGAGGCGTTTGAAGCAACGCTTCTCACTCCGGACTCTCCATTCGACCTCTACTTGAAAGGCGACGATAACGCGCTTACTGCGGCGCAAAAGGACGGCCTGAAACTCTTTATGGGTAAGGGGTGCGCCGGCTGCCACGGCGGGATCAATATGGGCGGAGCGGCATACTT
>JARRRD010000131.1:0-3783 GCA_037381085.1 Candidatus Sulfobium sp. | reverse complement strand
AACGCGTGGTCAGGGGTTGGGTAGACATGGTATGTTTGTCTACCCCTTCCGGGCGCGGTTCTCGATCATCTACTGAAGATCATATGCAGTGACATGGGTCTTGATGACCGTTGAATTCATCGCCTTTTGTGCGCGGAAAAGGTCCAGCAGGCCATAAAGTGCAAAGAGTGCAACGACCAGATAAAAAAGGTCTCCAAGAAATCTAAGCATAAATCCGCCAGCCATGTTTTCTCCTCCTCAGGGCTTACACACGCCCTTATGCGTATGCCTTTTCATTTATACTTCCTCACCACCGCCGTTACAACGCCCGCAATCTTCAGCTCGTTCTTAGGTTTTATGGGCTTGTAATTCGGGTTTGCGGGGATAAGGGCCACACTGTCACCCCTCTTCTTCAGATACTTCATGGTCCACTCACCGTCTACCTCCGCAATAACGATGTCACCGCTCTTCGGAGTCTGTCCCCTGTCGATCAGCACCATGTCCCCCGGCAGTATGCCCGCCCCGGACATGGAATCACCGGACACCTTGAGCAGAAAGGTGGCCTCAGGGTTCTGGATGAGGAGGTCATCGAGGGAGAGGGTGTCCACCAGTTCCTCCTCGGCAGGGCTCGGGAACCCGGCTTCCACGGTGCCCAGTATCTTCACGGGAGAGGCTATCGAACCAGGTATGAGCCTTCCCTTTGCGTCCCTTGCGAGGACCCCGCGCCGTTCAAGTTTGCCGACAAGTTTGAAAACCGCGTTTTTAGAGCGTAACCCCGCCATCTCTCCGATCTCGGAAAAGCTCGGCATCCTGCCGCTAAGTCTGTAGAACCGGGCGATATCACTGATCCTGGACCTCAGTTTTTCCTCTCTCAGCTCTTGCGTCATAATTCAATTATAGGTGAACGATAGTTCACTGTCAAGTGGTCTCAGCCTTAAAGCACGGTCACGTCAAAGTCGTGTGCAATTTGTCATTCCCGCAAGCGAAGCGCGTCGGGAATCCTTCCGGAAAGACCCTGAATGATTCCGGACAAGCCGGAATGACAGAAAAAGTGACTTATGGGGAATTCTCTTTGATGGCAAGTTGTTTCGTAGAACAATGACATGACCGTGACCTTAAAGACCGTAAAAGGTCGTCATGCCTGCGGAGGCGGGCATCCCGGGCAGGCCTAACTACTTGAAATAAATGTATTCCCGGTTACTACCCCCGGAATAACGGCTCAAAAAAGACTTTTTATGAAGAAGTCAACTTTGCCCGCCGCCGAGCGGCTTTGCCGGGACGGCTGCCCGGACTTGAACTTCCCGGCTGCTCTGGTAAAATCTGATTAACAGGTTGCTCTCATGGAAAGGGAGATTTCATGAAACATGACAACGTCCTTCGCGAACAACTGCTCGCCATTTTGCGCGGCGGCAACGCCCACATGGGTTTCGACGAGGCTGTCGCCTCTTTTCCGGCAAAACACATAAACAAAAAGCCGCCGAACTTTAACTATACCTTCTGGCACCTCCTTGAACACATGCGGCGCGCCCAGAAGGACATCCTCGAATTCGTCAGGGACCCGGGCTATGTCTCGCCGGATTATGCGGAATTCTGGCCTGACCCGGATAAAAAAGCAACTGAATCTCAATGGAAGAAGACGGTCAAGGATTTCCGAGCCGATCTCAAGGCAGTGGAGGACCTTGTCAGAAACCCGGGGACGGATTTTTTCAGCCCGATCCCCCATGCAAAGGATTACATCATTTTCCGGGAGGTCCTGCTTGTGGCGGACCACAACGCCTATCACACGGGCGAGATCATCACATTGCGGCAGGCGCTGGGCATCAACCCGCCGGTCAAGTGGTAAATAGATCTTAAAATCTTAATTCTGCAAAGCTGAACCCAATATAATTTACAACCTCTGCGCCCCGGTGAACTTCTTGAAGATCAAGCCTCTCTCCTGTAGAATTTATCCGACTGTAAGGTATAATATTTCTTTAATTTTCTTTAAGGGAGCAGAAAGATGATGCGAGTAGGTTTTGTGGGGTGGCGCGGCATGGTGGGCTCGGTGCTCATGGGCCGCATGCTGGAAGAAAGTGATTTCGACCATGTTGAGCCGGTGTTTTTTACCACGTCGAACGTCGGGGGCAATGCGCCGGAGATCGGCAGAAGCGTTCCCGTCCTGAAAGACGCGGGGAATATAGACGAACTGAAGTCGATGGAAACGATAGTCTCATGCCAGGGAGGCGAGTATACAAAGGAAATATTCCCGAAGCTCCGTGCCGCCGGATGGAACGGCTACTGGATCGATGCGGCATCAGCCCTCCGCATGGAGAGGGACTCAATAATAGTACTCGATCCGGTCAACCTGAAGGCGATCAGGGCCGGCCTCTCAAGGGGAGTGAAAAACTACATAGGCGGCAACTGCACTGTCTCCCTGATGCTGATCGCGCTGGGCGGGCTGTATGAGCGGGGGCTGGTGGAATGGATGAGCGCCATGACATACCAGGCGGCCTCGGGAGCAGGTGCCAAAAACATGCGCGAACTCATCATGCAGATGGGCTCGGCACACAATTCGGTAAAGGACCTCCTCGTGGATACCTCAAGCGCCATCCTGGAAATCGACCGAGCGCTTGCCGAGCACGTCCGTTCAGACGCCTATCCCCGGGAGTTTTTTGGCGCACCCCTTGCCTGCTCCCTCATTCCCTGGATCGACAAGCAGCTCGAAAACGGCCAGAGCCGGGAGGAATGGAAAGGCCAGGCAGAGACGAACAAAATCCTGGGCCGGGAAGACAATCCGGTCCCCATCGACGGCATATGCGTGCGAGTCGGCGCCATGCGCTGCCACAGCCAGGCCCTTACGATAAAGCTTACCAGGGACGTGCCGCTCGATGAAATCAGGGAAATGCTCGCCGGACACAATCAGTGGGTGAAGGTAGTGCCGAACGAACGTGAGATCACCGTCCGCGAACTTACCCCGGCTGCAGTAACAGGCACCCTCACCGTTCCTGTCGGCCGGCTGCGGAAGATGAACATGGGGCCGCAGTACCTTGCAGCTTTTACGTGCGGCGACCAGCTTCTATGGGGTGCTGCTGAGCCGCTGAGGAGGATGCTCCGAATCCTCGTGGAGAAGTAACAAAGTGCAAGCTTGCTGACACTCTTGTGGATTACGGATTACTGCCCCGGGAATGAATTTCGTCAGGATTTATGATTGAAGCCGACCTTATAATCAGGGCCGACCATGTATTGAAAATGGACGCCGGTCTCGCCGTGATCGACGACGGAGCGATTGCGGTGGGGGCAGGGAAGGTCCTTGCCGTCGGTCCCGCTCAGGACATACTGAAAAGTTATTCGTCGGGTAACGTATTAGGCGGTACCGGCACTGTGGCCTTTCCTGGTCTTGTCAACACCCATACCCACTCCCCGATGGTCTATTTCAGGGGGCTGGCTGACGATATCCCTCTCAAGGAATGGCTTGAAAAGAATATCTGGCCCGCGGAGGAGAAGTGGCTGAGCCCGGAGTTCGTCACCGACGCCGTTGAACTGGCATGCCTTGAGATGCTCAAGTCGGGGACCACGGCCTTTAACGATATGTATTTCTACGGGAACCAGATAGCCGCTGCTTCCGTGAAGATGGGGATGAGGGCCTTTGTGGGGGCGGGCATCGTCGATTTTCCCACCAGCACCGGAACGAGGGCCGACGATTATTTTGCTAATGCCGAGTCGCTGATAAAGTCCTGGAAAGGCAATGACTTAATCACACCCTGTATCGCTCCGCATTCGTTATATGCCTGCGGGCCGGATACCTTGAAGAAGGCATAAAAAATG
>JARRRD010000130.1:0-4350 GCA_037381085.1 Candidatus Sulfobium sp. | reverse complement strand
CGGGGATTTTTAAAGATTATTTCAAGTCATCGCCGTCCGAAACCCGGAAAACTTCTGGGACCTATCTCAAAATCGGTTCCCGGTTCAAAGCTGTCATTCCCGCAAGCGAAGCGCGCCTGCCTGCCGGCAGGCAGGTCGGGAATCCTTCTGAAAACAAAGAGAGATTCCGGACAAGCCGGAATGACAGACCCGGGGCCTATGATGACATTTCAATTTTGAGATAGATTCTAGAGATTCTGCCATATGGTGTCTCTATCGATGTTTTTCTTCCCTGCCTCGGCGGCCGAGAATTTCTTGTAGTGGAAGTACGAGGTGATCACCCTCTTCACGTAATTTCTGGTTTCCGGGTAGGGGATGTCTTCGATGAAGACGTCCGTGGATTTGTACTTCCCCTTCTCTTCCCACTGCCTTACCGTGGTCTCCCCGGCGTTGTATGCGGCAAAGACATGTGCAAATGATTCGAACTCTTTGAAGAGAGACTTGAGGTAGTAAGTCCCAAGGGCGATATTGGTCTTCGCGTCGATTATCTGGTCATCGTTTCTTATGCCGAGCTTGAGGTTCTTGTCCAGGCGGTAAGCCGTCCCGGGCATGATCTGCATAAGGCCCCGGGCCCCTGCAACGGACCGGGCGTCGGTCTTAAAGCGGCTTTCCTCCCTCATCACCGAAAGCGTGATCAGCGGGTCCATATCATATTTCTTCGCGGCCTCCTCCACATCCTCACGAAAGGCAAAAGGGTAAAGGAACGTCTGCACCTTGTCCGGATAGGGGACCTTTGAGGCAAGTCCTATGGAACGATTGAATTCCCCCAGTTCCTGGAATTTTGACATAACGTAAAGCAGTTCCGGAAAGGTGTCGATCTCTTTCAACTGGTCCGAAAGCTCCGTTACCGCCTCCTTATCCATGTTCAGCGACATGAGGGCCTCGACCCTGGCGAAACGTCGGGACCCCTCCGCAGGGGAGGGGAGGGAGCGGTCTTTGAGTGCGGCGGGGATGACATCAGGTCCGCCGTTTCGCAGATAGGCAAGCACGCCGTAAAAATTGTCGTCCATGCCCGCCAGCTTCCTGAAAAGACTCTTTGCATTCCCGCCAATCTCCTCTTTGCTTCTCGCCTGCCAGTACAGATATTTGGGTTCATCATATTTCCGGTACAACCTGGAAAAAATGCGGGCCGCTTTCCGGTACTTTCCCCTCATGAAACAGGTCCACCCCATTCCCCACAAGGCATCCTCCCGTTCCGACGGGAACCGTTTCAGCACTTTCCGGTAGGTCTTCAGCGCCTCACCAAACTTCCCGTCTCTTCTCTTGTCGGAGGCGGAAGCCAGAAGCAGTGAGGCGGCCCTGCGGTCATGTGCCGCAAGAAGCCTGTCCAGTGCCTTGTCGAATCTGTCCTCGTCGCCGGCCCGGTACAGCGAACGGGCGCGGGAGAAAACGTCTCCCACGCTCCCGTATATCTCGGCAGCCTTCTCGTATTCCTTCTGGCCGAAAAGCGAATATGCGAGATTTCTCAATATCTCCTCGCGATGTTTGCCGCAGTCCATGGAAAGGGCCTTCCGCAATTCCCTCTCGGCCTCGGCGAACTCCTTTTTGGCGATCAGATTGGCCGCCCTCTGGAGCAGGTCCTGCGCTCTAATGACGCCGGGCCCAAGCTCTGCATAGGCGGTGTCGGCAAGGTCTCCTGCCTTGATGTAGAGCTTCTTGAACACGGCCTCCGCCTTTTCGGGCTCGTGGTGTTTTTTCAGGAAAAGACCGTATTCCAGGCTGAGCTTTTCATCTCCTGGATAATCTTTCAGGTAAGACTTATAAAGGCCCGCAAGGTCGTCTTCCGAATTCTCCGCGGCCTCCCTGATTTCCGTTGCACGCGCTTTCTGCACAAGCGGGGAATCCGGGTATTTCCCGATCAGCTGTCTGGCGGCATCCATAGATTTCCCGTGGTCTCCCAACTGATAATAGGCATCCGCCAGATATGAAAGAGTGTAGTCGGCCAGTATCGGGAATTCCGTCAGCGCCCCGGAGAAGTCCTTCACCGCGTCATCATAACGGCCGTCTTCAAATGCCTGTTTCCCGGCCTTGAAGAGTTCCTTTCCTCCGCCGTCATCGGCAGCGCTGACAGTGACCGGCAGAGAACATAAACACACCAGACAGGACAGTGCGGCGAGGAAAAGGAAGGCAGTCTTTATGCGAAGAGAATATTTCATCGCTCCTGCAGATCAGCGGATGCTTTCATTTCATATAATAGCCAAATCATTCTCTTTCGGCAAGGGCCGTGCCGCTCTCGTGTTGTCTCGGCTCCGACCGGACCGTTGACGCACGCAATGGCACAATCCCGCGGTGCTGTGGTATATTTCCATATGCTCACAGATGTCAGACTACACGGCAGCCTGGGCCCTGTTGATTTTTTTGCCTTCGTTGCCGGAGCGACAACACACAACGCCTATTTCTATGAGGAAGAACCCCAGAAGATCAGATTTTTTGCCAGGGGCAATGAATTTTCGATCTCAGGAAAGGGCGTGACATACATGGGAACGGGCGGCAGCTTTTGCGAATACATGTTCGGAGTCGAAAAACCTCTGAAAGATATGGAAAAAAGCGATATCCTCAACCGGCTGGTGATGTTCGGGGCCTTTCTTGATGAAGACGAGCAAGTTGTCTTCACAAACAATACCGGGGGGACTGAACCGTTCAGCAGGCTGTTCCTCCAGGGACATCCCGTTGTTAACTACTACTTTATCGTCGCCTCCGACTTCAAAGGAGACTACAGGAAGAGACAGAAACAGATACTGAGGGCCGTCGGCAAGTTCCTGAAGAGGGCCGATCTGTCCGCAGACGGCAGGGACACCGAGCTTCTCGGCCGCTTTTGCAGCGCCCTGAATGAAGAAAAGTCCTCGGTCTTCCTGTTCAAATTGATCAACCGGGCCAACAGGGAATACTATAACGCCTTCCGCAGGTTCTATTCCGACAGTCGCGGGCTGAGTCCTGACGATGAAGTTCAAATCGGGGAAATTGCCGCAAGGTACGGTATCGACCAATATCAGCAGGAAAGGATGAAGATCGATGTAATGTATAAACATCCTGAGAACAGGATCGTATTCGATGAGTACCGCGACGTGCTGATAAGGGGAATTTCCCGGGATACCCTTGAGGCATCGGAATACGCCCGCCTGAAGAGACTGAGGACCCTCAGCATAAGAAATGACATACCGACAAACCTCTTTGACAAACTGGATGAACTGTTGCTGAAGGACAGAAAGATCCAGGAGACGGAAGAGCCGGAATACGCAAAGGATGCCAGGGCCATACTGGAGAACCTGTTTTTCAAAGACGCGCTGCTCAAGAGACATATCATCAAGGAAGATATTGTAAGGCTGATAAAGGCAAAGCACCAGGCGTATTCGCAGAATGACAGGGGTTTTGACCAGGTGCTTCTTGACATCGGGCGGGCATGCGACGAGATGGCCAGGGAGACAGACGACTTTCGCGCCTTTGAAGAATTAAGCTCAATCATCACTTACTTCGACAGATACGACAACCTCCATTCCCTGCTCAGCCAGCTTGCCTTCATGGAGAATATCGATCTGAGGGAGGAATCGCTGAGGAGTTTCATGGGCAACAAGGCGGCCTTTGACGAGCTGGACGAGAACCTCTTCAAGTCCCTCTTTATTCATGATCTTCTGGAAAACAAGTATATAACCGGGTAGCGTAACCTCTACCCCGGCCTCGAAACAAAAAAGGCAAGAGAGAAACTCCGGGAAGACATTGCCGCGGAGCTTGTTGACGGCGGTTCTGCGCCGGGCAAAATTCCTGTCAAACTTTTTGAAAAGGTCTTTATTGACCTGAGGAAGGAGTCCGTCTACCTTAACCAGATATTCCCGCTGGTCATCCGTTCAAATGACCTGAACCTGAGGGAAGACTTCCTTCGGAACAGCGGCCTTGACAGGTTTTATGTCGAATCACTGGAACGGGAATTCTTTGAAGAAAAGGGGCTTGATACGGCGGTACTCGATCAGCTCAGGGGAGAAAAAATACTGTCGGGAGTTGGAGGCGGCGAGCGGATTTGAACCGCTGCATAAAGGTTTTGCAGACCTCTCCCTTAGCCACTTGGGTACGCCGCCGTCAGAAAGTCAAAAGTGAAAAGTAAATAGTGAAAAGTGGAAAAAACAGAGAGTCCGTGAACAAGTCTTTTCGACTACTTACTATTCACCGTCTTTTTAATGGAGCGGGAAACGGGATTCGAACCCGCGACCCCAACCTTGGCAAGGTTGTGCTCTACCAACTGAGCTATTCCCGCATTCAAAAAGCCCGTCGTCATCCGTTGTCCTGAAGAACACCTTAACTTCGCGACGGGCAATAAGC
>JARRRD010000129.1:0-7338 GCA_037381085.1 Candidatus Sulfobium sp. | reverse complement strand
GACGAGCTCCTACGCCGTTTTGGCACTCCTATCTGTGGTATAATTGAACTGATACGACGCGGAGGTTGAGGAATGAAGAAAAGTGCCGTAAAGAAGGGAATTTTTCCTGCTGCCGGTCTCGGGACACGGTTCTTGCCGGCCACGAAGGCGTCTCCGAAGGAGATGCTGCCCATAGTGGATAAGCCGATGATACAGTATGGCATAGAAGAGGCGACAGCTTGCGGTATCAAGGAGATCGTGATCATAACCGGGAAGAATAAACGCGCCATCGAGGACCATTTCGATTACGCCTTCGAGCTGGAACACAAACTCAAGAAAAGCGGGAAGAAGAAGCTGATCGAAGAGATAAACAGGTTGAGCAAGATCAATATCGCCTACATCCGGCAGGGCTATGCCCTCGGTCTCGGACATGCGATTTTTTGCGCCAGACCCTTTGTGAAGGATGAGCCTTTCGCGGTCATCCTCAGTGACGATATTATTGATCCCGGGGAGAGCCTTCTCGCCGACATGATCAGCCTTTATGAGGAACTCAAGAGTCCGGTCCTGGCACTGGAGCAGGTGCCTGCGGCGGACATCCACAGATACGGTGTTATAGACGGCGCCCGGGAAGGCGACGGCGTTTACAGGATACAGGATCTGATAGAAAAACCTCCTGCGGAAAGTGCTCCGTCCGACATGGCGATAATAGGACGTTATATACTTACGCCGGATATATTCGGCGTCCTTCAAAAATCGCGGCCGGGCAAGGGCGGGGAGATCCAGCTGACAGACGCCATCCGTGCCCTGCTCAAGACGCGTCCGGTTTACGGCTTTCTCTTCAAGGGGAAGAGGTATGATGCGGGGGACAAATTCGGTTATCTGAAAGCAACCGTTGATTTCGCAATGAAGAATGCGGAGCTCTCCGAACAGTTCAGGTCGTATATCATCGAAGTTTCAAGAAGACTCAAATCTTAGGCCTTTTGTTGCCGTGGAACAGGAAATATGATTAAATTTGAAAGATGGCATTCGATCAGAGCAGCAGGAAAACAAAAACGGAAAGAATGAGGGTACATGATGGCAGAGTTAGACAAGAACGACGAGAAGATTGAGAAGGAAGTACAGATACCCGATAATCTGCCCGTGCTGCCGGTAAGAGATATCGTGGTTTTCCCCTATATGATCATCCCGCTTTTTGTCGGCAGGGAAATGTCGATCAAGGCAATCGACCAGGCACTCAGTACGAACAGGATGATTCTGCTCCTGACGCAGAAGGACCTGAGCATAGAGAATCCGTCGGTGAACGACCTTTATACGGTCGGCACTGTGGGCATGATAATGCGGATGCTGAAGCTGCCTGACGGCAGGGTAAAGATCCTGGTACAGGGACTGTCCAAGGCGAGGGTCACGGCTTTTTCCCAGACCGAGAACTTCTTTGCGGCCGATATCCATAAGATCGAGGAGATGAAGCCCGCGGCGCTCTCCATCGAAGAGGAGGCACAGATCCGGACGGTGAAGGAGCAGCTAGACAAGGCTGTTTCGTACGGAAAAACGATCCTTCCCGACATAATGGTTGTAATTGAAAATCTCGATGACCCCGGAAGACTGGCGGACCTTGTTGCTTCGAACCTGGGCATGAAGGCCGAGCAGGCGCAGGAGATCCTTGAAGTCATAGACCCTGTTCTGAGACTGAAGCGGGTGAGTGAGATATTGAGCCGTGAGATAGAACTCCTGATGGTGCAGCAGAAGATCCAGTCGGAGGCGAGGGGTGAGATAGACAAGACCCAGCGCGAGTACTTCCTTCGGGAACAGTTGAAGGCCATACAGAAGGAACTGGGCGACTTCGATGAAAGGGCCGAGGAGGCGAAGGAATACAGGAAAAAGATAGAAACCGCCAAGATGCCCGATAAGGTGCACAAAGAGGCGGAAAAACAGCTGAAGAGGCTCGAAAAGATGCATCCTGACAGCGCCGAGGCCGCGACCATAAGGACCTATATGGACTGGCTTGTTGAACTGCCGTGGTCCAAGGGCACCAGGGACAACCTTGACATAAAGGCGGCGCAGAAGGTGCTGGACCATGATCACTACGACCTTGAAAAGGTGAAGGAAAGGATACTTGAATATCTGAGCGTCCGGAAGATAAAGGAAAAGATGAAAGGCCCTATCCTCTGTTTTATAGGACCGCCCGGTGTCGGGAAGACTTCGCTGGGCAGGTCGATAGCGAGGGCGCTGGGGAGGGAATTCGTCCGGTTGTCCCTTGGAGGGGTGAGGGATGAGGCCGAGATAAGGGGCCACAGAAGGACTTATGTGGGCGCCCTGCCCGGGAGGATCATCCAGGGGATAAAAACGGCCGGAACGAACAACCCGGTCTTCATGCTCGACGAGGTGGACAAGATCGGGACCGATTTCAGGGGAGATCCTTCGTCCGCCCTTCTCGAGGTTCTCGACCCCGAGCAGAATTTCTCCTTTACCGATCATTACCTTGCGGTTCCTTTCGACCTGACGAATGTCATGTTCATCACGACGGGGAACCTGGCCGACACAATACCCGGTCCGCTGAGGGACAGGATGGAGATTATATATCTTTCAGGATATACATCGGAGGAGAAGCTCGGCATTGCCAGGAAATATCTCCTGCCCAAGCAGCTGGAGGAACACGGCCTCACCGGCAAGATACTTGAAATCGGAGATCCCGCCCTTATGCTGCTCATATCGCAGTATACGAGAGAGGCCGGGGTGAGGAACCTTGAGCGTGAAATCGCGAACCTCTGCAGGAAGGTTGCAAAACAGATCGCCGAGGGAAAGCAGAAAAAATTCAAGGTTACGACGAAAAACCTCGCTGTTTTTCTCGGAGCCCCCAAGTTCCTTCCCGAAGAAGAGATGGAAAAGGACGAAGTGGGTGTATCGACCGGTCTTGCATGGACCGAGGCGGGAGGCGACATAATATATATCGAGGCCACTACCATGATGGGCAAGGGCAATCTCACCCTGACGGGACAGCTGGGAGACGTAATGAAAGAGTCGGCCCAGGCGGCCCTCAGCTATGTGCGTTCCAAGGCCGGGGCCCTCGGGATAAAGGAGGAGACTTTTTCCAGGACGGACATTCACGTGCATGTGCCCGCGGGAGCTATTCCGAAGGACGGACCTTCCGCCGGCATTACGATAGCCACGGCGTTGGCTTCGGTCCTTACGGGAAGGCCGGTGAACAAGAATGTTGCAATGACGGGGGAGGTGACCCTGAGGGGCAGGGTCCTGCCGATCGGAGGACTCAAGGAGAAGACCCTTGCGGCCAAGAGACTGGGCATCAGGAAGGTAATTATACCGAGGAGAAACAAGAAAGACCTGGAGGAGATCCCGCAATATATCAAGAAGGGCATGGTGTTCGTCTATGCCGACACAATGGACCAGGTCCTCAGGGTTGCGCTGAAAACGGACGGAAAACCGCAGCGGCGGGCCGCGCAGAAAAGCTGATCCAGCGGCAAATGTAATGAAGCTGGCCGAAGCGGGTGAACTCTTTCTTTTAGAAAAAATCAGGCAGAAATTCAACAGGAAATTCTCCGATGTTGTCTGTGGCATAGGGGATGATGCAGCTGTCGTGAGGGTGCTACGGAAAAACATGCTCCTTACGACTGACATGATGGTGGAAGGCGTACATTTTGATTTGAAGTGGACGACCCCTTTCCAGCTCGGCTTCAAGCTGATCTCTGTGAATATAAGCGACATCTATGCCATGGGCGGCAGACCCAGGTTTGTCCTGATCAATTTCGCTGCACCCGGAGATGCCGGCACGGATATGTTCAAGCGTGTGTTTGACGGCATCGAACTATGCCTCCGTAATACTCACGTGGGGAGGCGCCCGAAACGGTGTCTGCATATATGTGAGCGGTGACCTTGGAGAAGCGGCCTGCGGCCTAGAGCTGATGAAAAGGCTGGGAAAGCCGGTGGAAATAGAGAAGGGGTGGAGAGCCGACTTCGGACTGGAATGGAGAGATGTGTCTCCGCTGATCAGCCGTCATCTTATGCCGCTGGCAACCAACCCGGAGAAATTTGCCCGCCGGGCGACCGCCATGATGGATATCAGCGACGGCCTTCTCATAGACCTGTCGAGGCTGTGCAGGGAAAGCGGGGTCGGCGCTGTGATAGACCTGCAGCGCATCCCCATATCGGGGGAGCTCAGGAGGGCGGCCGCTCATCTGAAGCTGTCGCCGCTCGACATGGCCATGGGAGGCGGCGAGGATTACCGGCTCCTCTTTACGGCCCCTGAAGATGCAGGCGTCGGCGCCTATTGCATAGGAAGAATCGGGGGCAGGGGGCTGAGGGCAGTGAACGAGGCGGGAAGAGTGCACAAGTTAGCGGTTAAAGGATACCAACACTTTGCATCGGTTTAAGGCGGGGATCAGACAAATCCTGTCTGTCAACGAGCCTCCGGCCAGGGTCGCAACGGCTTTTGCGGTGGGTGTATTCATCGGAATGTCTCCCTTTCTGGGGATCCACACCGTTTTGGGTCTTGCCCTTGCCTGGCAGTTTAAACTCAACAAGTTTGTCACGCTTATAGGCGTGTATGTGACGAACCCCTGGACAATAGTCCCGATCTATTCTTTCGGGACGTGGGTTGGCGTAAGGGTAATGGGACTCGATAATGTCATTCCGGCCATAGATTGGTCTCACATAACCTTTCTCGGCTTCTTCGAAAACTTCCGGCCCCTCCTCATACCCTTTCTTGTGGGCAGTTTGCTTGTGGGTTCGATAGCTGCCGTAATCAGCTATATGACGATTTATAGACTGGCCAGGAAGAACCGTGGGTAAGGTCCATCTCCTGAGCCTCGGCTGTCCGAAGAACCTCGCCGATTCCGGACATCTTCTGGAAAAATTGCGTGAGAGGGGACTCTGTTATTCTTCCGATCCGGGTGATGCGGACATCGTCATGGTAAACACATGCGGTTTTATCGGTGACGCCAAGCGGGAATCGATCGAAGAGATACTGAGGCTGGCTCAGTTCAAGGGGAGCCAGGGAAAGAAGCTTGTTGTATTCGGTTGTCTGGCAAAGAGATACGGGCAGGAACTGACAAGGGAGATACCCGAGATAGACGCCCTCTGGGGGATAGACGATGCCGATGAGATTGTGGAGTATTGCTCCCGTAATGTCGGGGGCGGGGACAGGACTGCGAAAGGTGAAAGGTTTAACGATACGCCTTATGCCTACCTCAAGATAGCGGAAGGGTGCGACAGAAGCTGCTCTTACTGCGCCATTCCCGGTATAAGGGGAGCGTTCAGAAGCAGGAGGCCAGAAGAGGTGCTCGGTGAGGCGGAGACACTCATCAGGGAGGGCAGGAAAGAGCTGATAGTGATTGCGCAGGACGTTACTTCATACGGGAAGGACCTTAAGGGGTACGATCTCGTCAGGCTCGTCAGGGAAATTTCTTCCCTCGATGGCGATTTCCGGGTAAGGCTCCTCTACCTCTATCCCGGTGCGATTGATGATCGCCTCCTTGAGATGATAGCTTCTGAAGCGAAGGTCTGCAAGTATATAGACGTGCCGTTCCAGCATTCCGAGAGAAGAATATTGAAGCTGATGGGACGGGGGGGAAGCAGGAGTCATTGCGAAAGACTGATCTCGCGGATACGAGAGGTCATACCGGACGTGAGCATCCGGACCTCGCTGATCGTCGGCTTTCCCAGGGAGACGGAAGAGGATTTCGAAGGGATGTTGAAATTTATCGGGAAGATGAAATTCGACAGGCTCGGGGCATTTATATATTCGCGCGAGGAAGGCACTGCCGCATATGCCTTGAATGGGCATATTCCGCTCCGCGTGAAGGAGCAGAGATACCGGCGGGTAATGGAGCTTCAATCACGGATTTCAGCGGGTTTGAACGAGAGGCTTGTGGGGCACACCTTCCGGGCGATCGTCGATGAAGTCGACGGGGGTGTCGCCGTGGCGAGGACCTGTTCCCAGGCGCCAGAGATCGACGGTGTTGTCTTCATAGAGGATCCGAAATTAGGAAAAGGCGCATTTGTGGAGGTGGAAATCAAAGAGGCATACGACTATGATCTCAAGGGTGTTGTGGTCAGCGATGAATAAGGGCTCTTCATGCAGGAGCGTGTGGCGAAATGCCGCAACAGATGGTTGTCGGCGGCTATGAAGATCGGACTTTTGTTTTTCGATTGTATGTCATTCCGGCTTGTCCGGAATCTCTCTGATTCAGTGGCCTCAAAAAGTTTTCGTGGTCTATATTATGACCACTGCGAGACCGGCCATGGCATACCTGAGAGCAGACAATCCCGGAAGGATTCCGGACAGGCCGGAATGACAAGAAAACAAGGATTATCGCATTGTTACGCGACGGGCCAGATTTTTGCAGATGAATCTCCGCGCATTACCGGTGAAATATTTCCCTGGATGCGGCCGCTCCCTGGTTCTATAGTTCAATGAGAAAAGTGCCTTATCTGAACATAATTCTTTTCATCCTGACCTTCCTGTCGACGCTGACGGTAGGTGCTTTGTATGAAGGCGTAAATTTGCTGAAAGACCCCATGCAGATATACAGGGGCCTGCCCTTTTCGGTTACTCTTCTGGCGATCCTTTTGGCCCACGAGCTGTCACATTACCTTTCTTCGAAGAAGCACAGGGTGGATGCCACACTGCCTTATTTCATACCTGCTCCGACAATCTTCGGGACCTTCGGCGCATTCATAAAGATGAAATCTCCGATAGCTACCAGGAACGCGCTGATGGACATAGGCGCCTCCGGACCTATCGCAGGGTTTGTCCTGTCCGTATTTGCCTCAGTTGTCGGACTTTTCTTTTCCAGTGTTGCCCCTGTGAGCACTGCCGCGGGAGGTTTCAGGTTTGGGGATTCACTGTTATTCGGGTGGCTGTCGAGATTGATAGTCGGCCCCATGCCCGCCAATTATGACGTTGTTCTGAACCCCGTGGCCTTCGCCGGCTGGATAGGCTTTTTTGTGACGTCTCTGAATCTTATCCCAGTCGGGCAGCTTGACGGCGGCCACATCGCTTATGCTCTTCTGGGAGAGCGTCACACAAACCTGTCCAAGGTGCTTATCGGCGTCCTCGTCCTTCTCGGGCTGTTTGTTTGGGATGGCTGGATGGTCTGGGCTATTCTCCTGCTCATCCTCGGTTTCAGACATCCTCCTATCATGTACTCAACCATACCACTTGATTCGAAACGGAGAGTCATTGGCTGGGCGGCACTTGTCATCTTTGTGCTGACCTTTATCCCGGTACCTGTAATGATTACCTGAGTATCGCGGAAGAATTGGTGGCGGGGGGCGGTGAAGAAGCCGTTATTTGGAGTCTGTTATAAAGTCATCACTTCCGTTTGTCTGTCATTCAGGCTTGAC
>JARRRD010000128.1:0-3971 GCA_037381085.1 Candidatus Sulfobium sp. | reverse complement strand
GGTGCAGACCGGCGGCCCCTCCGGCGGATGCATACCGGCAGGCATGGTCGACCTGAGCGTCGACTATGAGTCTCTGGCGAAGGCCGGGTCAATCGTCGGCTCGGGCGGTATGATCGTCCTCGACGAAAACGACTGCATGGTAAATATGGCCAGGTATTTCGTTCAGTTCACCCAGGCCGAGTCATGCGGCAAGTGTGTTCCCTGCCGGGTGGGGACGAAGAGGCTGCTTGAGATACTGGACCGCATCACAAAGGGACAGGGAAGGGAGGGGGATATCGAGCGCCTGGAGAGACTGAGCAGGGGAGTGAAGGTCACGTCGCTCTGCGGGCTGGGTCAGACCGCACCTAACCCGGTACTCAGCAACATCCGCTATTTCAGGGAGGAATTCGAGACCCATATCAGGGACAGGAAATGTCCTGCCAAGGTCTGCAGGGAACTGCTTACATACAGCATCGTCGAAGAACTGTGCACTGGTTGTGGCGCATGCCTCAGGGCCTGTCCCGCCGGTGCAGTGAGCGGCGAGAAGAAGAAACCCCATTCCATAGACCCCGATATATGTATCAGGTGCGGCGCTTGTTTCGATGTCTGCAGGTTCAAGTCGGTGGAGAGAGATTGACATGGTGAAGCTTGAAATAGACGGAAGGTCCGTAGAGGTTGCGGAAAATACAACGATCCTCCAGGCAGCGAGGATGCTCGACATCCCTTTGCCCACCCTCTGCTCTCATCCGAAACTCACCCCTTTCGGGGGCTGCCGTATGTGCATCGTGGAGGTAAAGGACGTGCCGAAACCGGTGACTTCCTGCAATACGTATGTGAGGGAAGGGATGGAAGTATCGACTTCGACACCCGAAATAGAAGATCTGAGAAGACTCATCCTTGAACTCATCCTTTCCGACCATCCCAATGACTGCATGGTCTGCGAGCAGGCGGGCAACTGCACGCTGCAGGAGCTTGCCTATGCCTACGGCATACGGGAGAACGAATTTGCGGGGGAAAGGCGCGTATACCGGAAGAGGGACGGCAACCACTTTATAGAAAGAGACCTGGAGAAATGCATACTCTGCGGGAGGTGCGTCAAGGTCTGCGACGAGGTCCAGGGCGTGGAAGCGATAGACTTCGGCTACCGGGGATTCCGGTCGAAGATCTGCACTCCCTACGAAGACGACCTCGACTGCGAATTCTGCGGCCAGTGCATCTCTGTCTGCCCCACGGGCGCACTCACTGGCAAGCAGTGGCTGGGTAAGGGAAGGCCCGGTGAACTCAGGGAGGTGGACACCGTCTGCCCTTACTGCGGCACCGGCTGCAACATCACCGTCCAGGTTAAGCGCAATGAGATAGCCAGGATCACATCGAGGGACAATACGTGGAACGAGGGGTGGCTCTGCGTGAAGGGGAGGTTCGGGTACAGGTTTGTGGACAGCCCCGACCGCCTGAAGAAACCGCTCATAAGAACCGTTCCCAAGTCAGAAGTCAGAATGCAGAATGCAGAATTTAAAAAACAAGAGTCAGGAAAAGACTCCTCATACCTCTATCCTTATTCTTCGATCTTCAGGGAAGTGTCGTGGGACGAGGCCCTTGACCATGTCGCATCCCGCCTCGGCGAGATCAAGGCCGGGTATGGCCCGGATGCCATAGCGGGGCTCTCCTCCGCCAGATGCACAAACGAAGAGAACTACGCGTTCCAGAAGTTCATGAGGGCCGCGGTGGGGACGAACAACGTCGACCACTGCGCGCGGCTTTGACACTCCCCGACGGTGGCCGGGCTGGCCGCCATATTCGGTTCCGGGGCGATGACGAATTCGATCAGGGAGATCGAGGGGATGGAGGTTATTTTCATCATAGGTTCGAATACAAAGGAGACCCATCCCGTCATCGCAAACAGGATGATAAAGGCCTATCGCAGGGGGGCAAGGATCATCGTCGCCGATCCAAGGAGGGTGCCGATGGTGAAATTCGCCGAGGTTTTTCTCAACATGAGACCGGGCACCGACACCGCCCTGCTCAACGGGCTGGCCCATGTCATAGTCAAGGAGAACCTTCAGAACGAAGAGTTCATAAGGGAAAAGACGGAAGGCTTCGATGAATGGAAAGAATCTCTTGAAGAGTTTCATCCGGAACGCGTCCGGGAGATCACGGGCGTGCCGGAGGAGGAGATAGTCAGGGCCGCCCGGATTTACGGCGGATCGCGGAGGGCGGGGATCTTCTATACCATGGGCATCACTCAGCATACCTGCGGAACCGACAACGTCAGGGCGGTGGCTAACCTGGCGACACTCACGGGCAACATCGGCCGGGAATATACCGGCGTCAACCCTCTCAGGGGGCAGGGCAACGTCCAGGGCTCTACGGATGCGGCATGTGTACCCGGCGTTTATCCGGGCTATCAAAAAGTCGACCTGCCTGAGATAAGGAGGAAGTTCGAGAAGGCTTGGGGGACGGTGCTCCCACCCTCGCCCGGTCTGACGGCTACTCAGATGATAGAAGCCGCCGCCGGGGGCAAAATAAAGGCGATGTACGTCATGGGTGAAAATCCGGTCATCACCGATCCCAACATGAATCATACGATAAAGGCGCTTGAGAGTCTCGATTTTCTGGTTGTGCAGGACATCTTCATGACCGACACGGCACATCTTGCGGACGTCGTGCTGCCGGCAGCCTGTTCATTCGAAAAAGACGGAACCTTTACCAATACTGAGCGAAAGGTGCAGCGCGTGAGAAAGACTCTCAGGCCGCCGGGAGAGGCGCGGGACGACCTGTCGATCATTGCCGCACTGTCAAGGCGCTTAGGATACCCGATGGAATATTCTTCGCCCGAAGAAGTGCTGAGGGAATTCGGCCGTCTATGGCCTCACCTTGCCGGAATAACATATCGTCGTCTTGAAGAGGGCGGAATTCAGTGGCCGTGCCCTTCGGAAGGACATCCCGGCACGCAGTTCCTTTATAAGGACGGATTCCCGAAAGGGAAGATCCTTTTTGCACCGGTCAGTTTCTGCCCGCCTGCGGAGATGACGGACGACGAATATCCCCTTGTTCTCACGACGGGAAGAAACCTCTTCCAGTACCATTCGGGAACGATGACGAGGAGGGTCATGTCCATAGAAAGCCACGCCGGGGAGCCATATGTGGAGATCAGCGTCCCCGACGGGCAGCGGCTCGGAATAAGGAATGGAGACAGGGTGAGGGTCTCGTCAAGACGGGGACGTATCACGATCAAGGCGAGGATTACGCGGAGGGTCCCCGAAGGCACAGTTTTTATCCCGATGCATTACCGCGAGGCCGCAGCCAACGTGATCACCAACGACGCCCTGGATCCCCAGGTGAAGATCCCCGAGTTCAAGGTCTGCGCGGTCAGAGTGGAACCCGCGAGTCTGAAAAACAAATAACGTACAAAAAAATGAAAATATTCTTGGTTCGGCTTTGCGGGATCAGGTTGATTGATCCTCGCTCATTAATAGATATCATACCTATTCCGGGAACAAAACGAAGGGAACGGCTCGAAGAGAATCTGCGGGCACTGGAGATTAAGCTGAGCAAGGAGGATCTTCGGCGCATTGATGAGGCGGCGCCGGTAGGATTTGCTGCAGGAACGCGCTATCCTGAAGTGGCGATGCACACGGTGAATCGCTAGGAGCTCGCAAAGAAAACCTCGCCCGTATGTCTCTCGACATTGTGTGGGGTTTTATCCGTACGCTCAGAAACCATCAATAGTTGCACTGGTCCCCTCTTCCTGCTTAGTTGGCATCCCTCACCAGGCGGACGAAGTTGTCGATTCGTACCATTTGAGAGCAGGGGTCAGCCCCAACAGCCTGTTGACATGGACAAAGTGGGTCTTACAAAATTATAGGTTTGTCCCACTGGTGTCCGGTAAAAAATATAACGGCTGAAGTACCTTTTTGTTGGAGCGGTATACAATATCGCTGGGAACCCAACAATGAAAGGAGGATTCAGCCGTGTCCCATCATAACACAATA
>JARRRD010000127.1:0-8811 GCA_037381085.1 Candidatus Sulfobium sp. | reverse complement strand
CATATTATAAAATAAGTCCGAGGTATTAGGTACGAGGTATGAGACAAAGACGTTAGAGGTTTGAGGTCGCAGGTTTGAGGCAAAGGCTAATGCCTGCGGCGCCTCCAACCTCAGCCTTTCTTATTCGCCTCCAACCTGTTATGTCTTTCTCACTCGCAAATGGCATTTGCATGCAGCCTCTGCCACTCCTGGAAGGACCTTCTTTCCTCACCTGCATAGGTCTTCTGGCGATCCATAAGGAGGTCCCAGTCGACCAGGTGGCCGTCGAAATCCGGTCCGTCGGTGCAGGCGAACCTTGTCTTACCGCCAACAGATACCCGGCAACCGCCGCACATCCCCGTCCCGTCGACCATTATGGGGTTCAGACTGACGACCGTCTTTACCCCGAAGGGTTTCGTGGTCACGCAGACGGATTTCATCATGACCGCCGGTCCTACGGCCATTACCATGCCGGCGCCGCCCTTTTCAATCTCAAGCTTCAGGGCGTCCGTCACGATACCCTTCATCCCCCTGCTACCGTCGTCTGTCGTAATGACCACCCTGTCGCACACCACACTCATCTCTTCTTCGTAAATCAACAAGTCCGCGCTGCGTGCGCCCATGATGGCTACCACTTCGTTGCCGGCAGTCTTGAAAGACCTCGCAATCGGGTAAAGGGGGGCGACCCCGAAGCCGCCGCCTACCAGGACCACCCTGCCGACTCTTTCAATATGGGTCGGCTCTCCCAAAGGTCCGCAGAGATCGAGTATCTCCTCGCCTTCCCTCAGCAGAGACATCTCGTAAGTCGTCTTGCCCACGGCCATCACGATGAGACTTATGGTGCCGTCCCCGGGATCGATATCGGCAAGGGAAAGCGGTATCCGCTCGCCGTTATGGGTTATGCGTACGATTACGAACTGACCCGGCCGGGCCTTCCTCGATATCAGGGGGGCATCGACCTTGTAGTAAAAGACGTCCGGCTTCCTGATCAGCTTTTTTTCGATTATCCGCGCCACGGTTTATTCTAACAAAGGCCCGGAACCTTTTACCAAACGGCGGGCTGCCTGAGGCAGGAGGTATGAGGCAAAGCCCTTAGCAATTAGCCTTTAGCCTCTAACCCATTGCCCATCGCCAATTGCCTGTTCCTGTTTTGACAGGAGAAGAACTTTGTTTTAGAATAACACCATGCTAAAGACCGCACTGAAACTTCTGCTGTTGTTCTGCCTGGTGGGTCTCCTCTTTTCGGCCTGTGACAAGAAGAAGACCGAAGATTACAGCGGGACCCTTCTGAATATGCCCAAAGAAGCGCAGGACGCCGCGCAACAGGCCGACCTCGTAGCGCTGAAGAGCAGCATCCAGGCCTATCGGGCCGCACATGGTGCGTATCCTCAGGAACTCAAGGATGTGGCCCCGCTGCTGAACTCGGACATCAACTACGGCAATTACGACTACGACCCCGCGACAGGCAGGGTCACCATGAAGAAAGGTAACTAAGATCGGGCGAAGTGAAACAGCCCGCAAGAAGCATTTAACCACGGAGACACCGCGACACGGGGTTTAGGGACAGCTTGTCGGCCTGGAAGCCGTTTTTACCCCTTGCCCGATGCGCTTTGCACTATGCCGTTTTGAGGGGGAGAACCGGTGAGGATATCGGCCGGACTGCTGAAGGGAAAAAGGATCGGGGCCGGAAGGATATCTCCGAAGAGAGGCGGGAAAGACGGATACAGGCCGACCTCGTCGAAGGTCAGGGAGGCCATTTTCGACATTCTGAGAAATGAGATTGAGGACGCCTCCTTCCTGGACCTCTACGCGGGGAGCGGCACGGTAGGTTTCGAGGCGCTGTCCAGAGGAGCCGCCCGCTGCTGCTTTGTGGAGCAGGACCCCCGCCGTTTCAGCGAGATCGTTTCTTCCGTTAAACGTATGGGTCTGGACGAAAGGGCCGTAGCCTTCCGGAAAAATGCGTCGGACTTTCTCGGAAAGGCGTCTAAGGCGGGCATGACCTTCGGGATAATCTTCGCCGATCCTCCCTATGTGTCTGAAGAGACAGGCGGGATATTGAACCTTCTCGACGCAGGGGGGATACTTGAGAGGGGCGGCGTCCTGATGATCGAACATTCCTCGAAGAAAGTCATCGGGGATGACGGCCGGTCGCTCAGGCTTGTCAGGAATTACAGATATGGAGATACCATGTTGACATTGTTCAGAAGGGACCGATGAAAAAAACGATAGCCATCTACCCCGGGACCTTTGATCCTTTTACCAACGGTCATCTCGACCTCGTAGAAAGAAGCCTCCGGATTTTCGACGAAGTTATCGTCGCTATCGCGCCGAGTCTGAAAAAGACGCCCCTCTTTACCGTTGAGGAGCGTCTTGCGCTCACCGGAGAGTGCATCAGGAACTACCGGCGTGTCAAAGTCGAGGTCTTCGACGGCCTGCTCGTGAAATACGTAGAGGCGAAGAAAGGCATAGCCATAATAAGGGGATTGCGGGCCGTCTCCGACTTTGAATATGAGCTTCAGATGGCCCTCATGAACAGGCGGCTCTAGAACCTATCTCAAAATTGAAATTTCATGATATCCTCTACTTTTGTCATTCCGGCTCGTCCGGAATCTTTCCCTGTTTTCAGAAGGATTCCCGACCTGCCTGCCGGCAGGCAGGCGCGCTTGGCTTGCGGGAATGACAGCCTGGAGGCGGGAACCGATTTTGAGACAGGTTCTAGTGAATAGTAAGTAATAAGCAGAAAGACATGCTGGCCGGCTTGCGGGCTTGTCAGCTTTCATGCTTGCCGGCCCTTTCTTGCTTATTGCATGTTCTTCAACCCCAGCATGACCTCTTCCGGGTGAGTGTGTCTGTTCATGGAATCTCGGCCGGGTTCGCCGTCGGCCAGTATGCCGACGCATTTCTCGTCCCGGGCGAATGCCTGGCATTCATTGCCGCAGATGAATCGGTCATTGCCCTTGCCGTCCGCCAGTATCCCGGCCCCTCCGCGCGTCGCGGCCCCCTGGGAGAGCAATCCCCCGATATACCGGTCGTTCCCCTGATCGTCTCCGAGGTACCCCACACCGTAGTCGTGACCCATTCCCTGAGAAACTCCGAAGGAAGAGTAATAGAAATCATTGCCGCTTCGGTCTGCAAGAATACCGACAGATGAGTGGATTCCGGCGCCCTGGGCGTAACGTCCTGCAATATAGCGGTCGTCTCCGGAGAGGTCGGCGAGAATACCCGTCCCGTAGTAATAAGAGGCCCCCTGGGCGAAATAATCGGCGTCGTAGATGTCGTTTCCTTCCCCGTCTATGAGCATGCCGATTCCGCCGGAGACCCCGTAATTCTCTTGCTCCGGCCTTATCCCCCGGCCGAACCCCTGTCCCATGCTCACCGTCGACTTCCCGGGGTCGCGGAAATCCGGTTCGAGCCCTCCAAGCCGGTAGTAGTCATTTCCCTTTTCGTCCATAAGCATGCCAAGTCCCCTGAAGAGACCCAGCCCCTGTCCGTTCGCGGAGCAGAGATAGCGCGTATCTCCGTCGCCGTTCCAGATAATGCCGGCCCCCATCTCCCCCACGCCCTGCGAATACGTCCGGGCCTTGAAGAGGGCTTTGCCCTCACCGTGGTACAGCAGTCCCATGCCGAAAAAGCCGGCGCCCTGGCTGCCGTCCAGGGACTCAAAGACGTCGTCCCCCGAGAGGTCGAAGAGAAACCCGCCCCCCAGAACCCCGGCCCCCTGCGAAAAGTCTTCCTTCGTCAGATAGAGGTCGTTGCCGCCCCAGTCAATCACCATCGCAACGGGAATTCCGGGCCGGGTCCCGCCCGCGTTGTTCAGATATACGTCGTCGCCTCCGAGGTCGAGTATCAGGGCCGCGTCTTCCCGGTAAACATTGGGGCCGGGACCGCCCACGATCACCTTTCCCAGTGGCGTGTCGGCCTCATACAGGACGGGACCCGTTTTCCTGCCGAAACGTCCGACGAGATCCCGCCTCAAGAGCTCCATGCTGTCTCTGGAGAAAAACGGCAGAAGCGGGGTGAAAGAGTCGAGGAGTTCCCTGAAGTCGATTTTGGCGGACGCCTACACGATATCGTTCCAGCGGCTGTCGGCCCAGGGGTTCAAGGCCTTTTCCCTGAGAAGTTGCCTCTCCCCGGGAGTGAGTCCGTCGAGGCATTTCCGTAATCTTTCCTTTAC
Source organism: Candidatus Sulfobium sp. (assembly GCA_037381085.1). Taxonomy (GTDB): domain Bacteria; phylum Nitrospirota; class Thermodesulfovibrionia; order Thermodesulfovibrionales; family UBA6898; genus JARRRD01. The sequence goes on along the minus strand of JARRRD010000127.1, from coordinate 4,658 downwards.
GGTCTCCATGGCCCTGATCAATCCCGGGAAGGTTATATATCCCTTCCCCGGCGCAGTCAGGTCGACATCGACCAGACGGGCGGCCCTGAGCACGAGGGAATCGATGCGCAGGTCTCTGCCGTGCGCGGCAGCGATCATCCCGTCCGTCAATTCTCCGGCGGCCACTCCCTCTTCCAGGGGATGCCTGATCAGATAGGTGAACTCCTTGAGCTGAAAAGGATTATAGGGTCCATGGGAAAACCATGCGGCGTTGTGGACCCTGTTTGAGGAATGGCGAAGCCCGGAAAGAACCCCCCCGAAACGGGGCAGGTCCCCCTGTTCCCGCAGCGTCCTTTCGAGCGCCGACTGCTCCCGGACAGGACACAGGGCCGACAGCGGCGCCGATGCGCCGGGCTGTTCATGGACCGGCATCTTCGCCAGTCTGGCATGTACGGTAAACCTCTTCTCCCCCCGGACAACATCAAGGTCCACTGACGCGCCGATCCTCTGCCGGTCGATCATGTCCCTGAAGGCGTCTCCTGCATCTCCCTTCCCCCGGCAGAGCGGCTCCCCGTTCACAGACAGTATGATGTCTCCCTTCTTGAGGGGCCTGTCTTCTTCTCGATCAGATCCAGTCTGCTTTTCAGGATACCCATCTCCTGGGCAAGACGCTTGTTCTTCTCGCTCAGCGAGGATATAATCGTCGAGAAATGGAGAAGAAGGACGATAAGGAAGGTAATGGCCACAAGGAACAGGAAGGAAGGAGGATAATAGATTCCCAATTTCAGTGAGATATAATCCAGCAGCCTTCTCCATACTGAAAATAGTATCAGCACCAGTGAGGTAGCCAGCCATATCAGGCTGTACCGCTCCTTCAAGTGGTTCCGCCGGATGAGCTCGATAACGACGACAAAAATGAATATGCTGACACTTATCGATACTAACTGTACAAGCCCGAGCATGACCTTACCTCACTTTCTTTAAATAGCATTCAGCAGTCAGCGCTCAGCCTTCTCTTTTACCGCAGACACTCGCCGACTCTCACAGACAAAGGCTGGTCCATTTTTTTCGGCCACGTCGGCCGAAAGAAAAAACTGGCTGTTCATTCTTATTTCTCGTGCCCGCCTTATCGTCTGCCTGACCGTCTGCTGTTAAGCAATTCCTTATCTCAGAGTATTCTCGGTGTCTCGGCGGTTACTCTATCTTCTTGATCAGGTCCACCAGGATCGCCAGGAGGACCTTCACCATGTAATATACCGCCCTGCCGACGGTTATGGACGATTTACCTGCCGCCCTGGGTTGTATCTCGGCGGGGACCTCTTCGATCTTCAGGCCCTTCTTGTGGGCCAGGATCAGTGCCTCGACCTCCGGATAGTCTTCGGGATAGGTCACCGAAATAAAATCGATCGCCTTCCGGCTGTAAACCCTGAACCCGGAGGTGGTGTCCGTAATCCACCTGCCGACAATTGTCGATACCACGAAGGAAAGGATTTTGGACCCGATCCTCCTCTGCATGGAGGACGTAAATCCTCCTTCCGACAGAAACCTCGAACCCACCACAAGGTCTGCCCCGGTCTTCCGGTACGGCTCGATAATCCCGGGTATCTCGTCGGCCATATGCTGCCCGTCGCCGTCGAACTGGATAGCCACGTCGTATCCTTTGCTCAGAGCGTAGAGAAAGCCGGTCTGCATTGCGCCGCCTATCCCGACATTATAGGGAATATCGATGACTCCTGCGCGCCGCGCCCTGGCCACATCGGAGGTGCTGTCCGTCGAGCCGTCATTTACGATGAGGATGTCGCCCTGGGGGAAATTGAGGCGCAGGTCCTCGATCACCCCGACTATGCTTTCTTCCTCGTTGAAGGCAGGAACGATAACAAGGATCTTCAATTATTCCCTCAACATAAGTTCTTCCGCCGATATCCTGTGCTTCCGCAGCATGGCCCTGTAGTCCCTGGTGTCAACGCGTTTCCGCCTCCATATGTCTCTTCTTTTCCTCAGGGTCCGGGGCATTCCGGCCAAGGCGTCTCTGTAGGCCCTCACTACGACCCTTGTCAGCCCGCCCGCACTCGCGGTCTCGGCAAACCTTGCAACGCTTCCCCTGCCCGTCAGAAGTCCATAAACCTGAATAATATATCTCCATGCGGTATAAAAAGGGAACAGGCAGATGTAGGAAAAGGGGAGATTCTTTATCAACACCCAGAAGTGATTTCGTTCGACGTGGTAAGCCTTGAAGCCGGAATATTTACCGCCCGTCTGAGAATAGAGATGCCTGATCACGGCCTTCGGGGCAAATACCGCCTTCCAGCCGGAGAGCCTTCCCCTCAGCCCGAGGTCCGCGTCCTCGCAGTAGGAAAAGAAATCCTCGTCGAAAAAACCGGTCTCCTCAAGCATTTCACGCCTGTAGAGCGCGGCGCATGCGCTCGGGAAGAGGACCTCCCCGGTGCTGTCGAACTGTCCCCTGTCGCGCTCCCCCCTTCCCCTCTGCCTCGTCATCCCGTCGGGATAGACCAGCATCCCCGCAGAATCCAGCTCATCACCCTCCCTGCCGAGAAGGATCTTCGACGCCACCATTCCCACGCCGGTGTCCCCCTCGGCGGCTTCGTACAGTGCGGCCAGCCAATGACTGTCCGCAACGGTATCGTTGTTAAGCGTCGCAATGTACCGGGAGGAGGATGCCTCAAACCCCACGTTGTTTCCTCTTGCAAAGCCTGCATTCCCGTCAAGGGCGATCACCCTCACCCATGAAAAGTCCTTCTCCATGAGTTCGAGGGAACCGTCTTCCGATCCATTGTCGACGACGACCACCTCGAAGTCCCTGAAGGTCTGCGAAGAGAGGGCTTCGAGACAACCCCGTAGGTATTTCTCTCCGTTCAGATTGAGGATGATAACCGATATGGCGGGATGGGACATAAAAAGAACAGGTTAAGGTTGAGGCTAAGGTAAAGGTTGATGTAAAGCCAAGTTAAGGGGCCACAGTTAAAGATAAGGTTGAGGTAAAGCCAGAGTCTGCGCATAAATTGTCTGCTTAACGTTTTCACTAGAACCTATCTCAAAATCGGTTCTTGGTTGTATGTCGTCATTCCCGCAAGCGAAGCGCGCGTCCTGCCGGCAGGCAGGTCGGGAATCCCTCTGAAAACAAAGAAAGATTCCGGACAAGCCGGAATGACACAAGAAGCGGATATCATAAAATTTCAATTTTGAGATAGGTTCTATTCACTATCTACTGTTCACCATTCACCTTTCACGGTTATCCCGCCAGCTTCATGAGATATTGTCCGTATCCGTTCTTCAGCAGGGGTGCGGCGAGTCTTCTCAACTGCTCTTTATCGATATAGCCCAACAGATAGGCGATCTCCTCTATGCAGGCTATCTTCAAGCCCTGTCTCTTTTCTATTGTCGCAATGAATTCTCCGGCCTCGAGGAGACTCTCATGGGTCCCGGTATCGAGCCAGGCATTGCCTCTCCCGAGCAGTTCAACCCTGAGCCTGCCCTCTTTAAGATAGGCCTTGTTGACATCCGTTATCTCCAGTTCTCCCCTCCGGGACGGATTGACACTCTTCGCAATCTCTACCACCCTGTTGTCGTAAAAATAGAGTCCCGTCACGGCATAATTCGATTTCGGCTTTTCGGGCTTTTCCTCGATAGACAGGACCTTCCCGTTCCCGTCGAACTCCACCACCCCGTATCTCTCCGCGTCGGTCACGTAATAGCCGAAGACAGTACCGCCCCCGCCTGCCTCGATCCCCTCTATCGTCTTCTTCAGAAGCCCTGTCAGACCGTGTCCGTAAAAGATGTTGTCTCCCAGTATGAGGCAGACATTCTCCCGCCCGATAAACTCCTCGCCGAGGATAAAGGCCTGGGCGAGCCCCTCCGGCCGGGGCTGCTCCTTATAGGTAAAGTTCAGCCCTATCTGGGAACCGTCACCGAACATCTCCCTGAATTTCGGCAGGTCGTGGGGCGTCGATATGATGAGTATTTCCCTGATCCCGGCCAGCATGAGGACCGACAGGGGGTGATAGATCATCGGTTTGTCGTAGATCGGCAGAAGCTGCTTGCATACGGATATGGTGATCGGGTACAACCTGGTCCCGCTCCCCCCCGCAAGTATGATGCCCTTCATAAAACATCCTCCTTCAACTTCAAATTCATTTTACCACAGAGACAAAACAGCCACAAAGAACAGGCAATGGGCAATAGGCGATAGGCAATGGATTATAGTTCCCGTTTAGTATTCACTATTCACACTTGCTGATTACTGCTCGTTCTCCGTTTTCTATTTACTACTTACTATTCACGGTCTTTTCAGTCGAACAGCTCGGCGTCCCGGAGGGGAAGTCCCCCGGAATCCCTGGCGGAAAGCACCGGCGCGCCGTCCAGCGGCCACCCGATCGCCAGCTCCGGATCATTCCAGATGATACACCTCTCATGTTCCGGGGCATAGTAATCGGTCGCCTTATAGAGGAACTCGGCGAACTCCGAAAGCACGAGGAACCCGTGGGCAAAGCCACCGGGCATCCAGAGCTGCCGCTTGTTCCCGGCCGACAGATTGACACCCACCCACCTGCGGAAGGTGGGAGAACTCCTGCGTATGTCCACGGCCACGTCGAAGACCTCTCCCGAAACCACGCGTACAAGCTTGCCCTGGGTCTGCCTTATCTGGTAATGGAGGCCCCTCA
>JARRRD010000126.1:0-4291 GCA_037381085.1 Candidatus Sulfobium sp. | reverse complement strand
TCCACAAGCCTTATACGCGTCATCGAACCGCGTTGAAACAGGTGATGTGATTCACTCAAGAGACTTAGCCCGCTGGTGTAAATGATATGTTGTTTAAGTTGGCAACGTCCCCTATTCTCCGTCCCCTATTCTCCTGCGCGTATCGCCGGAGTGACCAGCTTTACCCTTGCTCGCTATCTTCCTTTCCCGTTTTGGACTACACTTTACAACAAAGAAGTGAGGAAAGGGGGAACGATGAAGGTTTTCATATCTTACGGAATGGCCGGGCTGGTTATGATGCTGGCCCTGCTTGCGGGCAATTTCCCGTGCGATGCTCAGCAAGGAGGATTTGCAAACCGCCCCAAGGCGGTCTTCACAAAGCATTTTCAAAAGACGCTCTTCGATATTACCGATCACGCGGCGTACAGTGTAGAAATCCTTCCCGATGACGAAGAGTATAATATCGGGAAGCGCGTGATCGGCATCGTAGTCCATAATGCCCACGACGAGGATGTTCGGGGAGCGGAGATCAGATTTGTCCTCACGGATCTCACGACCGGCAAGAGTTCTACGTTGAGACCGATGATAAAAGACAGGGGCAACGGACTCTACATTGTTTCGGGACTTGACCTGAAGAAGGAAGGAAAGTGGAAACTGGCGGTGACCGTGAAAAAAGGCGGGGTCGAAGACAGTGTGAAATTTGTCCTTCCAGATGCGTTCAGAACCCCTCTGCCAAAAGGCAGATATTCCCAGTAGGGATAACCTGTTAGTCGTCGTCCAAATTCGAAGCGAGATGGGGCAGGTCTTGTCCCTTGCGGGCGCCAGTGCCTCTCTGTCATGCCCAGAGGCGAAGACTTCGGTGCGATAAGGCGAAAAGTGGCCGAGTGAAGCGGGCTTCAACAGATCTTCAGCTGCCGGAGGGATGCTTCTGCTTCGCCGAGATATTGTACTTCTTCATCAGCGCATGGAAATTGGGCCTCTGCATTCCCACGTCGGAGGCAGCCTTCGATATGTTCCAGGCATTTCTCCTCAGGGCCTCCATCAAGAAGGATTTCTCGATGCCCTCGACGGACTTGAGCCTCAGATCTTTTTTCTTTTCCTTCAGCTCATCCACGGTCTTTGGTACCTCTTCCACAGCTGGTATCTCAAGTGACGAAAAATGTTCCGGCCGCAGCGTCTTCCCCGGACACATTATGATAGCCCGCTGTATGATATTTTCAAGCTGCCGTGCATTGCCCGGCCAGTCGTAGAGAAAGAGCATCCTCATGGCTTCGGCGCTGATATGTGTGACGTCTTTCCCGATCTCCAGGCTATGCTTGCCGAGAAAATGGTCGGCAAGTGCCGGGATGTCTTCCCTTCTTTCGCGAAGAGGGGGGATATGGATCGGGAAGATGTTCAGCCTGTAAAAGAAATCCTCCCTGAAGGTCTCGTCCCTTGTCATCATTTTCAGGTCCTTGTTGGTAGCCGACACGAACCTGATGTCGGCCTGAATGGTCTTCTTTTCGCCCACCGGCCGGAACTCCTTCTCCTGAAGGACCCGGAGCAGTTTTGCCTGCGTCGAGAGGCCGAGATTGCCTATTTCATCAAAAAAGATCGTCCCTCCGGCCGCCATTTCCAGCAGCCCTTTTTTCTTTTCGAAGGCACCGGTGAAGGCCCCCCTGGCATGTCCGAACAGTTCCGACTCGATAAGCGTCTCAGGTATGGCGTTGCAGTCGACAATGATGAAGGGCTGCTCTTTCCTCGGGCTGTTGAAATGGATGGCCTTTGCGACGAGTTCCTTCCCCGTACCGCTTTCGCCGGTGATGAGTACGGTGCTCCCGGTGACAGCCACCTTCGCGATGAGTTGAAAAACCCTCTGCATTGCCTGGGACACACCAACAATGTTGCCGAGTTCATAATGAGACGCTACTATTTCCCCGCCCCTCGCGGACAGGCCTTTCCTTTCCAGCGCCCGCTTGACGAGCGCCAGCAGGTCCTCTGGGCTGAAGGGCTTTTCGATATAATCGAAGACGCCCGCTTTCATCGCCCTCACTGCACTCTGCACGGTCCCGTACCCCGTCATGATGATCACTCTTGTATCAGGCCACTTCTCCCTGATTCTTACCAGGACTTCTATCCCGTCGATGTCCGGCAACTTGAGGTCGGTGAGGACGAGGTCAAAGGACGAGAAGTCAAGGGCCTGCAGCCCCTCGGTGCCGGATTTTGCTGTTCTTACCGCGTAGCCTTCAGGCTTTAGTATTCGCTCACAGCTGGTCCTTATAATCTCCTCATCATCGATGATAAGGATGCCGCCCCTGCTCATCAGGCTCGATCCCCCTTCGATATTTCAGGACCTGTCCCCAAAAGGGCAGGACATAGCGCGCCTTTCAACCTTTCTTATTGCCCAGGGCCGCGGCAACGGCGGAGAGGAGGGCATCGGGAGTGAATGGCTTTTCTATGTAATCGAAGGCCCCGAGTTTGATTGATTTTACCGCAGTGTCGACTGTCTGATAGCCGGTAATGACGATGACCTGTGTTTCAGGCCACCGCTTCTTGATCGTCTCGAGGACCGTGATGCCGTCCATGTCCGGCATCTTCAGGTCCGTGAGGACCACATCGAACTGCTCTTCCTCCATCATCTTTATCCCCTCGAAGGCGTTTGCGGCCAGCCTTACCTCGTACCCTTCTGGTGAGAGGACCCTCTTGCAACTGGTCCTTACGATGCTCTCATCATCGATTACAAGCAGTTTCCCCGTGTTCATGGCAGGTCCGTGTAAGCCGGCAGCATGACCAGGAAACTGGTCCCCTCACCGGGCCAGGTCTTCACTTCAATTTTGCCGCCGTGCTCCTTGATTATGCCGTGGCTGACCGCGAGTCCGAGGCCGGTGCCTTTGCCGACGGGTTTGGTGGTGAAGAAGGGCTCGAATATCTTCGCCAGGTTCTCGTCGCTGATACCCGGACCGGTATCGTGGAATTCGATCTCGACGAAGTCTCCTTCCTCTTCACTTACGTTTTTCGTGGTGAACGTGATGGTCCCCTTGCCTTCTAAAGCATCTGCGGCGTTCATGATCATGTTGAGGAACACCTGCTGCAGCTGGGAGGCGTCGGCCTTTACCCTGGAGAGCGCCGGATCGAGGTTGGTTATCATTTTAATGTCGAAGAAATCAGCCTTGTTCCGCACTATGTTCAGGGAGTGGGAAACGACGTCGTTAATGTTTACAGGCGCCTTCTCGGCAGCCGAGGCCCTCGCAAAGCCCAGCAGTCCCTTGATGATACTCGAGCAGCGGTTTGCCTGTTCGATTATGACCTCCACATCCTCCCTTTCCTCGGTGTCGGGAGGCATACGCTTCAGCAGGAGATGCCCGAAAGTCACAATGCCCGTTAAAGGGCTGTTTATCTCATGTGCAACGCCGGCCGCCATCCTTCCGAGAGACGCCAGCTTCTCCGAATGGATGAGCTGGGCCTGTGCCATCCGTATCGCCTCCGTCTTTTCCTGGACCTTTTTCTCAAGGGTGTTGCCCCATTCGACGAGCTCGTTCTTCGCCGCCTTGAGGTCCGACGTCATCTCATTGAACGCCCCGGCAAGCTCGCCCATCTCGTCCTTCGTATTGATCTCAACGTGGTAATCGAGGTCCCCGTCGGCGACTTTCCGCATGCCCTGCGCCAGCATACTCACAGGCGTCGACACAAAATTCCATAAGATCGTGCAAAGGACAATCGAGATGGCAAACAGGAAGATAAGGATGTATATGGTAATTGCGATGCCCTGTCCCTTCATGCTCTTGTCCATGAATGCGAGTGAAAGGTTGGCCTCGACCAGTCCGAGGATTTTCTGGGATTTCTTGTGTACGTGGCATGCCGAGTTGTAACAGGCCGCTTCATTGAAAATAGGCTGCACGATCGTGAGGACCCTGGCATCCTTGTTAGTCCTGTGTATGAACCAAGTAGGCGTTGCCCGGGACTGCCCCGTCATCGAATGGCAGCTGAGGCAAAGAGGAGAGTTTTTGTCGATAACGGTGCCGATATCCTTTTTCGACGATGCATAGGCGATCTTGCCTTTAACGTCGAAGACGCGGACGTTCATTACTCCCTCTGCGGAACCTATCGCCTCTATCGTCTGCTGCGTCAGGAGTTTCTGGAAGGTGAGCATTCCGTAGCGGGTGCTCTTCTTTACGGAATCCACGAAGGAGGAGCCGTATTTCACCGAATACTGGACCAGTTCCTGCTCCTGGTGCCTGAAGAGGAAATACCAGAAGATGGAACTGCCGACCACCATCAGCGTACCGATGGTAAGAATGAGCTTGCCCGTCAGCGAATGGATGGACTTTTTAAC
>JARRRD010000125.1:0-12916 GCA_037381085.1 Candidatus Sulfobium sp. | reverse complement strand
GGTTGCAGGTCGGCAAAGGATGGGCCGCAATTGTGTGGCCCGTAAGGCTCAAGCCAGCTCTTCATGGTGCGCTGCCTGCGGTTTGAGCCCATGTCCGTCGTCTCAAACTGTTTAAGCTGGTCCGGATGACAGGAGGGTTTCGAGCAGGTCTTTTCCGCGATTGACGGGTCAAAATTCAAAGTCTTCGGGTTTCTGTCCTGCCAGAGGAGATTTCTGACCTCCGGGTTCACATACAGCCTGCCTTTGTACTTCACCTTCGGCAGAAGCTGCCTTATGCCGGCCGGACCGGTGGGCAGGAGGGCGCCGGAAAGCACGTCCCTCCTGTTTAAAACGTGCCCGTCATATCCGATGAAAAGCGCCTTCAGCATCCCCTTGTGGGCCTCGTCCGCGTTCCCGGCCCTGCCGTTTCCAAGATGGCAGTCCCGGCAGGTCACGTTTTGATGATGGCTCTGCCTGGCAACCATCTCCGGGGTGACATAAAGCTCGGGGTAGCCGAGCCTTGCCATTTTTCCCCTGTTTCCATGGCATGCGACGCACTCGGCGCTCGAGTTCAGCCATGCCTTGTATCCGGAAACGGCGATGACGAGAAAAAACTGGAGTGCAAGGAAGCCAAGAATGACTTCCTTTGTAAAGAGCCTTTTAATATGGCGGGAATTGAAAACCTTCACTGCGGGCCTTCTTATAAAACTAACATATCGGAGGCATTGTTCTCAAATCGGGCCATGCTCCGGGGCCAACCTGTAATTTCCCGCTATGGAAAATTTTTCCGGCAGCCTGCTAGAGCACAATTACAACATCCGATTCGTTGCTCATGACGGCGTTGTCAAATTGGCTTCCACGTGTTATTTCCGCGGGGACCGATGCCGTCTCTACATTCTCCTGTTTGGCGCTATGATCGCAAAACGCCATCCGGACGCTCTTGAGCCTGCAGAGGCCCGAATACTCCGGTTCTTCCAAAAACCTCGTGCCGGCATCCATCGCAAATATGCTGACCTCGTGCCCCCGTAAGAGCGCCTCCTTTGTAATGCCGACCACGTCTTCAAAACATTTATCCGTGTTGACGAGTATGCCGAGTTTCATCTTCAGTTCCACCTTTTAATTTCATTTCTCATATCTACCATGAAATGACTTTATCGCTCGCTTCTATCATGTTCAGAAGACGGCCGTAATCCTTGCCGGCTCTCAGATCGAAAACAGCGATTTCGTTACCCTTTCCCTGTTCCCTTATAAAATTTTGCGCCGTGGCGTCGGGTTCGCTGTGAAAAATGTAAAGTATCTTCATTTCACCTCCATCCTTCCCGCTCAGTACGGTAATACATGGTCGTACAATAGAAGCCGATTTGCGATGTCCTTCGAGGCCATGAATTCAAGTCCGTAGTTCCCTTCCAGATTCGTGTACAGTTTCATCCCCATCTCTTTCATTGTTTCGACGTTCATTATGTTTTCCTGCGAGTCCGCCACCGGCCTGTCGAGGACAAAAACATCGATGGTATCTTCAAGCAGGGTCATCCCGAGCGACATCCGTAACGCCTCTTCCTGCCTGTCTCTTACAAGTATCGCTATTTTTTTGCTATAGAGAGCAAATTATGTGCCAGATGGACTTTCAGAGTTTTACATGCCAGTGAAAGATTTGACTTTAAGGGATGTCCGTAACTATAATCAAGAAAAAAGGACGTTTTTTGAGGTAAGACAGGCTTTTTGGGGGACGTAAAGAGGGAGGAAGTACGGGCGCTATTAGTATTTTCTATGTTGTTTTTACCGAGTTTGCGGCCGGTCTGGCGCTTGGCGCCATAATGTACAGGTCCGACTTCTGCATGGCCGGCGCGTTCCGGGATATTTTCCTGTTCAGGGATTATCTCAGACTGAGGGCACTCCTCCTTCTGGTTGCCCTGCTCGCCTTTTCTATCTATCTGATGAGATTTTTTCAGGTTATATCCACCTATCCTCCGTCCTTTTTCGGCATGCCTTCGGCTGCCAGCCTTGTTGGAGGGGTCCTGTTTGGGGCAGGCATGGTGCTCGGCGGAGGCTGCCTGACTACTACCCTTTACAGGCTTGGCGGTGGGAGTATGGTAAGCGTTATCACTTTCTGCGGCGTACTTTTTGGCGGGCTCGCCTCGGCCGCGCTCTATCCCTATATCTACTCATTTGCAGGCTCAACCGTGCTTTTTTCAAATAAGACCGCCCTGGAGCATATAATCGGGGGTGCCGCGGACCCCGTGTTGGCAGCTTTTCTTTTAATGATTTTCCTTGCCTGGGGATGGAAGGGAAAGAGGACGCGGTCACAGACAGGTTATGCCCGCGGATATCTCGCCCCCTGGAAGGCGTCTTTCATGATGGCCTTTGTTATCACGGCATTACTGGCCCTTTCCGGAAGGCCTCTTGCGGTAAACATGGGATTTGAAAAACTTTCCGGTATTTTGAGCGCCACGTTACTGCCGTCTGTCGGGGAAAAGATCCCGTATTTCCATTTATACTCGCCAAGGCTCCTTTACGGCGGCATAATGGATGGCGGGGCGGGTCCCGCTATCGATTCCATCGCCATTTCCCAGCTTCCCCTGATGGCAGGCATTGCCGGCGGGTCCTTTATTTCCTCTTTAAGGCTCGGGGAATTCAGGATAAAACGTTTGCCTCCCGCCAGGCAGGCCTTCTCTGCCTTTACCGGGGGAATGCTTATGGCGGTCGGGGCGTTTATGGCCGGGGGTTGTAATCTATGGCATATAATCGGCGGTCTGCCGGTACTGGCGCTTCAGAGCATAGTTTTTGTTTTCGGTGTTGCCGGCGGTTCATATCTCGGGACCGCCTTTCTTAAAAAACAGGTACTCGAAGGATGGAGAAAGGGGGGATTGCAATGGAAAACACGACTGAAGACATCGTCCTCGACATAAGAGGACAGATATGTCCGGCGTGCCTGCTGATTACCCTGAGCGAGTTGAATAGCAACAGGGAAAGGCTCACTGAGGCAAGTGCCAGGCTTGTCATCAAAACCGACCATCGGGACGCCACAAGGACCATACCGGGCGCGGCCCTTGCAATGGGGTACGGTGTGGCGGTCACTCAGAAAGAGAGATATTACGAGATAACTCTGGAGCATAAGAAATGAGCGAAACCGGGGAATTTTTGGAAGCCGATCTGAGGGCAAGCAGCGAAAGCCTGAAGAAATACATCAGGGACAAGGTAAACCACCTTCTTTCCGTTATGGGCACCAAGCCCCTCGACGAGGAGGAACTGGACGACAACACTCTGATAGAACTGGACCCGATAGGAATAATAGCCCGTTCGTTCGAACAGATACTGGAGCACCAGAGAGAGACAAACAGGCGGCTCACCGTCGCAAAGGACCAGTTGCAGGCCGTCTTTGACACAGTCGGGGTCTGCATATCGATAATCGACGAGGACATGAGGATCGTCAACTGCAACGAAAAACAGAAGGATCTCCTCGTTTCCGCCAATACAAGCGTAATCGGAAAGCACTGCTACGAGATTTACTGCGGCAAGGACTCCCCGAGTCTGGACTGCCCGGCCGTTGAAACCCTTGCCACCGGCAAACCGGTCTTTATCCGCGAGGTGGAAAAAAAGGACAGGCATTTCCAGATAGTGACGTCCCCGCTGAAGGACGAAAACGGCAAGGTCACGGGCGTCATCGAGGTCTCAATAGACGTGACAGAAAAGAAGAAAGCGGAACGACTCATGCGCCAGGCCGAAAAACTCACGGCAATAGGGCTGCTGGCCGGCGGCATAGCCCATGAGCTGAACAATCCTCTCGGCAATATCATCGGCTACGCGACGCTGCTCCTGAAGGACAAGCAATCCGGTCTGAGGCCGGATCGCAGGGAAAAGCTTGAAATAATCGTGGAACAGGCAAAAAAAGGCAGTGAAATCATAAAGGGGCTTCTGGATTTCTCCCGTCAGTCCGTACCCTCTTTTTCTGATGTGCGCCTAAATGAAATTATCAGGAAAACCATCCGCACTCTCCAGAACAGAATCAGTTTGCAGAAGATTAAAATAGATATCGAACTTGCCGAAAAGCTCATTGTGCGGGCGGATCCGCGCCAGATAGAGCTCGTTGTGCTGAACCTGCTACTTAATTCGGTCCAGGCCTTTGAGGGCATAAAGCGAAAAGACAAGGTTATTTCGATAAAGACCGGCCGTGAAAACAACCTCATTCAGGTTCGGATAGCTGACAACGGTCCCGGAATACCTGAAGAGATACTCCCCGGCATATTCGACCCGTTTTTTACCACAAAGCCCATCGGCAAAGGCGTGGGGCTGGGGCTGTCGATCTGTTCGGGCATCATCAGGGAGCACAAGGGCTCGATTCGTGTCAGGAGCGAGAGCGGGAAAGGAACGGAATTCATCTTTACGCTTCCCGCGATGGCGTCCAAAACCGGGTAGCAAGGAGGGCTTTTTTGTTCAGGGTTCTTGTAGTAGACGACGATTTCAGGATGAGGGGCCTGATTAAGGAGCTCCTTGAAAAGCAGGGCTGCAGCGTTACGTCAAGCCCCGATGGCAGGAGTGCCCTCGCGCTTATCAAAGAGCATGCCTTTGATGTCATCCTTACAGACCTGAAGATGCCGGACCTCGACGGCATGGACGTCCTGTCCTGCGCAAAAGAGGAAAGTCCTTACACGCCCGTTGTCATGTTTACGGGTTATGCGACGGTTGATTCCGCCGTTGAGGCCATGAAGAAAGGGGCCTATGATTATATAGAGAAACCTTTTGAGCCGGACATCCTCCTGCTCACGGTAAAGAGGGCGGCGGAATACCACAGGCTGGTCGATGAAAACCTGAAACTCTCGATCGAGCTTGAAAGGTCCTTCGGCCTTGATTTCGTGGGCTCAACCAAGGCAATAACGGAGCTCAAAAAAATGGTGGAGAAAGTGGCCCCGTTGGACACGACGGTGCTCATACAGGGGGAAACGGGAACAGGGAAAGAGATGATAGCAAAGCTCATACACAGGCTTAGCTCCAGGGTTGAAGAAAAATTTCTGCCGATAAATTGCGGAGCTCTTCCCGACACGCTGATAGAGGCCGAGTTTTTCGGATATGAAAAAGGCTCTTTCACAGGCGCTTCGGGCCAAACAAAAGGGCTCTTCGAGGCGGCCAACGGGGGCACTATCTTCCTTGACGAGATAAACAATGCCTCCCAGTCTCTTCAGATAAAATTGCTCAGGGTATTGCAGGAGGGGAACTTCATGAGGGTGGGAGGTGTTGAGCCGATAACGGTTAACGTTCGCGTGATCGCCGCCTGCAACGCAAACCTTGCCAAAGAGGCGGAAGAAGGCAGGTTCCGGAAGGACCTGTTTTACCGCCTTAATATAATAACCCTCTCAGTCCCGCCCCTGAGGGACAGGAGGAACGATATCCCCTGTCTTGCACACCATTTCCTTTACAAATACCGCAAGAGGTTCTCGAAAGAAATGAATTCCTTCTCTCCGGAGGTTATGACCGCATTAGCCGAATATTCATGGCCGGGAAACGTCAGGGAGCTCGAAAACTGCGTAGAACACGCCGTCGTAATCGAAAACTCAAAGGAGATAACCCTGAGGTCTATCCCAAAAGAAATCCTTACAACTAAGCACAAGGCCGACCCCTTCGAGCAGCCGGGCGTCTTCAGGCTGGAGGAAACAGAAAAGTTGCTAATACAAAGGGCCCTGTGCGCATTTGACGGCCAGAAGGCAAAAGCGGCCGAAGCCCTCGGCATCAGCATTACCACTCTCTGGAGAAAATTAAAAAAGCAGAAACTGGAAAACTGAAGTCCGCCCATGCCCTTCCGGTTCCTCCGCTCGAAACATTTCAAAACGAAAATTGTTTGCATTTTGAAATGTACTTTTCTTGCAGACCGACCGGCTTAACTCTGGCCGGCGGGGTTCCGGGGAGGAAACGAGCATGAACGAGGCGATCGCTGTTGTTTCGCTTGGCGGAGTAAGCGAAGGGATTCTCGATAACATACGGGATGCCGCCCGGGCCGCGTTCGGCGAAGAGGTAACGATAATCGAGGAAAGCAGCGACCGTACGGAGTTTGGCGGAGCCCGGCAGTCTGCGGCATCAGATGTAATCAAGCGCCTCTTCCCATTTCGCATGTCATTCGAAAGGGTGCTTGGCGTCACCAATACGGACCTTTCCCACCCCGGGGTAAATCACGTCTTTGGTCTTGCCGACCCTGAATCACGGGTATCGGTAATATCTCTTTCCCGTTTCCGCACAAAAGGAGCTGTCCCCGGAAAGATTGCCGGGCGCGCCGTAAAGACTGCGATACACGAACTTGGACACACTTATGGCCTCAGCCACTGCTCGGAACACAGGTGTGTCATGTTCTTCTCTTTCAATCTCTCAGACACGGATTATAAGGACCGTGAATTCTGCAAAAAATGCAGGGACGAGATTTACTCCCGGTTGGAAAACCAATTCCAGAAAGAAAAGGAGGTTGCTGAACGATGAGCGGTGAAGCAAAGGCGGGTTTGACCCTGCGGTGGCTTTGGGCGGCTGTAATCATAGCTTTTGTGGCGATGTGGTTTATGCTTCCGCCCTGGGATGCGCCACTGGAGGGGCTTGCAAAGACAAAGATTCATACCCAGGCCCCTAACGATCTCAAAGATCAATCTAACGACCTGGTCTTCTGAGGGATAAAGCGGCAATGAACAGGAAGATGCTGAATGTAACAGAGGCGAATGAAAAGATAGGGCGGAAAGGAGTCGTGAGCGCCTTTTACCCTGTCATCATGCTGTTTATCCTGCTGGCGGCATCGGTCGCTTTTGCAGGGGACGCTTTCACCTGGGGGGTGGTAACCCAGTCCGGCAAGTCCCCGGAAATGTCTTCCGGACGGCCTTTGAAGGTTACCAATGAGCGTCCCTTAACCGTCGTGTTTTCCTTCGTAGTAAAAGGAGATGTTTCAAAGGTGAGGTTTGCCATCTCCCGCAGCGACAGGGATAACGGTGTCACGTTGGTTGAGGATACGGTAAGGGTCAAAGGCAATATTGCTACGTCACATCTCTTGTTGAACATCCACAGGGGAGTGCCTCTGGGCAGACACGACCTCTACATCGAGGCCTTTGACGCGGGAAAAAACGTGAAAATCCTCACCGGCAAATTACCTTACATACTTTTGCCTACAGGCTCGGAATGTATGTGCCTGGTGGTTCCGTCCAAAAACAAATCAGAAAATACAACACAGGGAGGTATCGAACATGCTTAAACGGGCAAGACCCGGTTTCAGGATGGTGATCTGTCTGGTTTCGTGTATTGTTATCGGCCTGGGCATATTTGTTACAGGTCTCGGGTCCCAAAATGGCGCCGGAGCGGCGCTGGCGGACGAAGCGCAGGGTGCTCAATTTGCCTGGCACGCGAATCGTCCCGGCATCACCAGGGCGCAGATAGCCCTGGGCAGGGCCACCCGCAGTCCAGGGCAGAGTTTTCCTGTCCGCCCGGCATGCCCCTGGGAAAATTCGACATGCTGGTTGTAATGGTGGACGCAAAGACAAAAAAGATACTGGGCAAGGGGATAATCCAGTTCATGTTGCTTCCGGCCGGTGTGGGCGGTTGTTAGGAAAGGAGGAGAAAGCACATGGATGATTTCGATTTTGGAGTACGGGGATGGATGAAGGCCTGGAACAAGAAATTCTTCCGTGAAAAATGGCCCCTCTGGCTTGCAGCGGTCTTCATGGCGATCTCGGGTATAGTGACGTATTCAATTGCGGTCTGGTCGCTGGCAAGGACCGTCAGTGGGGATAATCCATATGACCAGTCCAAGCCGATCGGCACCTTTCTCGGCTTAAAGGAACTGGGAGGCCTGATAAACAATCTCCTGGGAAAGATAGGGCTTCCGCATTACCCTTTCAGCGGTTATGTCTGGCCTGACGGCACTATAAATTTTTTCAGGCAGCTTCCGAATCCCATCCTTGAACCAACTGTGGGGACAATGCTCGGTATTCTCTTTGGCGGCCTTGTAGCGGCCCTTCTGGCCAAAGAGTTCGCTCTGAAGGTACCGATGGACAAGAGCGAGTATGGCCTTGCAGTTAGCGGCGGTTTGCTGATGGGTTTCGGCACGATCTTCATGTTCGGCTGTCCGCTGGCGAGCACTACGAACACGGGAGCAATGGGGGTGCAGGCCGTACTGATGATAATGGGGATGACAATAGGGTCCTATTTCGGGGCGAAAGTGATCGTGTGGCTGGAAAAACGACGATTGGCGATGCAAGTGGCGTTAACCGACGGCGCGGGCTACAGGCCGCTGATGCACTTCGAGAAAACAAGGACAATATGGCCGAAACTCCCCGGAACGGCCGATGGGGGTGAGCCGGGTTCCATCAAATACCAGCCGCACCTTGCCCTGGCGCTCACATTTGTAATGGCCTTCGTTCTCTTCAGGTTCGGCAATATGGGTTATCCGGCGCTTGCGCTTTCCTTTGCCGCGGCCACACTTACCGGTTTTGCGATGCAGCGCGGCAGTATGTGCTTTGCCCATGCGTACCGTGAGCCGTTCCTCTCGGGGTTCGCCGACATGTCCAGGGCGATGGCGCTCCTTTATATTTTGCTGATACTTGGTTTTCTGCCGATGAAACTGCTTGCCATGGCCAACCCGGACCTGGCTTATGCCGAGATTTTTGCTGTCAGCCCGGCCGGAATCGGCGTGGTGCTCGGGGGAATTCTGTTTGGGCTGGGTATGTCACTGAACGGCGCCTGCGTCAGCGACAGTCTCTGGAGGACGGCCGAGGGACAGGTAAAGATATGGGTCGGCCTTCTGACCCTCATATGCGTTTCCGCATGGCTGTTCCCTATGCGTGAGGAGGCCTGGTTCAAGCACATCTTTGCACCCTACGGCTCGCAGAACATAAGAGACGTGTATCTGCCCAACATACTGGGAAGCTATCCCCTGGCGATAGCACTGATGATAGGTTTAATCATCCTCTGGGCCCTGATGATGACGTGGTTCAGCGGCAGGACCTTTAAGAAATATATGGAAGGCTGAATTCCGGAGGAAAGATAAAAAGTCAAAGGAGGACATATGAGCACTGAGACAAAAGTCAACGAGAGACTGGACGTAAAGGGGCTGGTCTGCCCAAGACCGATGGTAATGACAATGAGCAAGCTTAAAGCAATGGGCCCCGGAGAGGTCCTGGAGGTGATCGCAAACGACAGCAGTGTTAAACACTCCATTCCCTCGCTTTGCGAGAGAAATAACCAGCGGATAGCGGCATGGGATATTAATAGTTGAAAGCCAAAGTGTGCAAACAGAGATAACAATGATGTCAGGGAGGTAAACAATGCCAAGGCAACCTAAGAGGAGAACAAGTCTGTACCTTTTCCTGGTGCTAGCACTTGCTCTTGTGCTCCCGGGGTGCGGTGGCGGAGGGGGAACAGCTAGTTACGACTCTCCTTCCACTACCTCAACGGGAGTTGTAGTAAACGCAGAAACGGTGAAGAACTGGGTGGACAGCGGAAAGGTAAACGGAACCGGTTATGACAGGGTAGTGATTCTCGACATCGACACGAGTTCGGATGGCTATGCGACTGGCCATATCCCCGGCGCCCAGCATCTGAGCTGGGGCAGCCTTATAGAGAACCGCGACGGAGGTGTCCTTGAAGACGTTAATATGGTTCTTGACGGTCCCACGATGGATGCCCTTATAAAGAAATACGGGATCGACGGAAACACCACCATTGTTTTTACCAGTACGCGATCAACGGCAACGAACATCGCGGCCTATTGGTTCGTTGGCAGGGCTTACTGGACCTTCCGCTATTGGGGGTTCCCGAAGGATAGGCTCAAAGTACTTAATGGCCTCGACGCCGCCTACGCCGACACGTACGGCCTGACCAGTGCGGCGTCCCCGGCGATTACACCATCCACATACAGTGTCCGGCAGAATCCATCGTTCAGGGGTGATCTCAGGGCATCCTTGGCTGACATGATCAACATAGCGGACGGCCAGGTTCCCAACACCGTTGTAATAGACACCAGGGGTGAAGACGGCGACGGATACAATACAACCGCCTCTTACAATGGAGATCCCAAGAAGACCACCGGGGTGTGGACGAAGGGTACTTATGTAGCGTTTGAAGGCCATATCAATGGAGCCATCGCCATAAACTCCCAGTTTTTCTACAAGAAGGTTACCGGCAACACTCAGACTTATAGTGTTTTTCAGTCTCCTTCGGATATGGCGGCGCTGCTGGCCGCAAACGGGATTGACTCTACCAAGTCGCTTGTCGTTCATTGTCGCACAGGAGTTATCGCATCAGGGGCCTTTTTAGCGGTTGACGGTGTCCTTGGCTGGCCTGTCGCCAATTATGACGGTTCCTGGAGCCAATGGGGAATGCTCTCGGGATCGGCTGACAACTGCGGCCCACTGGCGGCCAATTCACCATGGCGGACAGACATCAACGGCCGCACACAGGACCTTACTTACAATTATCCCACGGGCGTGAGCGACTGCAGCGAGATTGAAGACCCGACCAATGGCGGCGTCTACCCCTTAAACTCATTCGACACCGACCTCAATCAGATCAATGAACAGGATAGCGCTTATTTCTCCTCCGGAGGCGGCAGCAGTAGCGGCGGAGGCGGAGGCAGCGGAGGAGGGCCGATAGGATGTTAGCGAAAAAAAGAGGAGCACCAATTAAGACTCAGTGCGCGGCACTTACAGGGAGGAGGGGTATCATGAGGGGAGCAAAAGAAAAGCTTCTGCTGTTTGCCCTGATTGCGGTTTCGCTCGTTCTTGCGGCCGGAAACGCATATGCGTTTCCCCCAATAGTTCTGGGCAACGAAGGGGCTTTTATTAAACTGGATTACCAGGGACAGTTGTACGGCTTATGGAGGAATACGGGCTCCGGTTCCAGCGGGCAGGGCGATTCCACCGACCTCTTTTTCAGAAGAAACAGGCTCAGCGTGTGGGCACATGGCGCAGGCAATTACGGAGCGATCTTGCAGATCGAGTATGTCGGCCAAAGGAACATAGACGACCTTACCGTAAGCGATGTGCCTGGTTCCGACTTCCACGTGCTGGATGCCTACTTCATGGCGGATTTCAGCAACGAATTCAGGCTTTACGCGGGCAAGCAGAAGATACAGTTTACGAGGGAGAACCTTGAAGACTGCTTCGAGCCGCTGACCCTGGACCGTTCGCTTTTCATTTACGCGCTCAAACACAGCAGGGACACAGGCGTTGTGTTCTGGGGCAACCTGCCGGCCATCAAGAGTCAATACAAGGTGGAAGTATCCAAAGGCAATAGCGGCAACAATTCCCCTCAGAGTAACTTTATGTACACGGCCCGCTTTCACGTGTCCCTCTTGGATCCGGAATACGCCTATGGTTATAAGGGTACCTACCTGGGCAAGAAAAAGGTGCTGACTGTCGGTGTGGCCGGACAGTTTGAGCCTAATGCGGTTTATAGCGATTCCGTTGCACAGACCGGGGCAAAAACATACTATGCGTATACTGTAGATGCCTTCATGGAATATCCGCTTGCCAACGGCACATCGGCTGTTACACTCTCAGGGGCCTATCTTAAGGAGTCTTTCAACAACGCATACCAGGGAAATGACCCGGACGGCGTCAGCATAGGCCAGGACGGTGCGAAGAACGGCTGGTATGTCAAGGCCGCGTATCTTCTGCCAAAAAGAATCGGCCCGGGCCAGGTCCAGCCCTTTGTGCGCTACGAGAAATGGAAGTTTGCCGACCTGTTCAATGTCTTCGATCAGAGGTTGGACTGGCTAGGCGCGGGTGTCAACTATCTGATAGACGGTCAAAGCCTGAGAGTCACAGTGCAATACTCGAGAACGGACTTCGACAAAGAGATAAACCCTCAATCGAAGAGCTTTGATACCGTGACGGCCATGCTTCAGTACAGGTTCTAGCTCACCTCTCCCCCAAAGTGGATTGCTAACCCTCCTAAACCGGGAGACCGAAAGGTCCCCCGGACTTTTTTTGATTATCCCATTAATAAAAAATCGGCATCAGCTCTAAAAATGAATTCTGTTTCCTCCCAAATTGAGCGATTCATTGCACAATGTATTCACTTCGTCTTTGTAAGTCGTCTAACTGCGCCTATGCGTTCCACCCGTTGGCTGTTATTCCCGCAAACAAAGCGCCTGCCTGCCGGCAGGCAGGCGTCGGGAATCCTACCGAAAGAACCGGAAAGATTCCGGACAAGCCGGAATGACGGCATAGAGAATCGCTCAACTCAGGCTCCTATAACTCCAATTTTGGAAATTATAACAGAAAATTGAGGCCATATCTGTCCCCAAAAAAACCGCTGAGTGAGCAGCGGCTGTTTTTATGAAGCAAATAATGCCGGTATCAACGTGAGGACTGCAAGCAGCGCGAAAAGCACCGCCGCGGCGAAGATCGCCTTTCTTCTTCCGTTCTTACCCCTGTCGATATATGGCATGAATATGAAGACAAGGACAAGGAGCATGGGTATGATGACGGTTCCAAAAATTGCATATCCGCCGGGGAAATATCTGAGGAGCTGGTAAATCCAGAGAAAATACCACCCCGGCTTCGGCTGGTACGGGGCGGCCAGGTCTATGGCCTGGCCGATACGCGGGGGAAAAAGGAGGGCCGCCGCCAGGATCGCCTCCACGGCCACAAGCAGGGCCGCCGCCACGTAGGGCAGATAGTCCGGGTAAAGGCTTTTTTTGTCGTTTCCGTTTGCCATCTAGAGCCCGCCCGATATCCCCTGCCTCTTGACCATGTGGAAATGGGCCCAGAATATCATGAGGAGCATAAAAGGCGCCCACAGCGTATGCAGGCTATAGAACCTGACAAGCGTTGCGCCGCTCACTTCCGGCCCGCCCCGGAGCAGCCGCAGAAGGAACCCCCCCGCTCCGGGCACTGTCTTTGCCATCCCGGTGCCCACCTCGGTGGCCCAGTACGCCTTCTGGTCCCAAGGGAGCAGATACCCGGTGAACCCGGAC
>JARRRD010000124.1:0-12225 GCA_037381085.1 Candidatus Sulfobium sp. | reverse complement strand
CGTTGAAAAGGAAGGCAAGCTGGTATGCCGCGTCTGCGGCGGCGACCTCAAGACGAGGGCGGACGACCAGGACGAGGCGGCCATCGGAAAGAGACACGACATCTACTATGACGACAAAAACGGCACGATGGCGGCGGTGAACTATTTCAAGAACGTCAAAGGGCCGAAGTTCATCACCATAGACGGCAAACCGCCTATAGGCGTGGTCTCCGAGAGCCTCATGAAGCAGCTTGCATAGGAATTTCCCTTCAACGTCATAAGGCGGGGCGGGTAGCCGCCTTATGACGTCAGGTTCACCGGACTGTGTCAAATTTTGACCTGTATTCTTTGTATCGCCGCAGTGAACTGTTACCTGCTGTCACAGGGGAGATAAGGGACCACTTTCAGGATCTTCCTTCTATTTTTTCCCGAGGATCAATACTATTTCCTTCGGTTCCAACATTACGGACTCCCCTGTCGGCAGTTGAATTTTCGTCCGGGTTGTTCCGGAAATAACGCTTATGAAATTCCCTCCCTTTTCCCACGTTGCGGCCTTTGATCCCATTACGTTCAGTTGCTGGTCGGGTTGACCGTTGTTTTCCGCAAGTTTGGCGACCAGCGAATCAAATTCCGTCCCTTTCGAGAACAAGACGGCGACGCCCATTAATTTGTCATCCCGGACGTAATATTGGGCCTTCTCTACACTGCCCGACGACCGCTGGAAGACAAGAACTGTCCTGCCGTCCTTGTCTTTACTGTCTTCAAGCTGCAGCAAATCGGGATAGGCGAGCCTGAGACTTTGCGAGGACATATTAATATGAGCCTTGTCGAATTGAGGGGCCTTGCTGCAGCCGCCCGCTAACAGGGATAACATGAAAACACACAGGACAATTCCGTTAACCTTTGCCATTAATCCCCCCCTGAATCTTCAAGGAGCTCCGGACGATCCCGCGGCTGTCCCGACGGCGTACCAGCCCCTATGGGCGAACAGCCCGGTGCCGGTCCTGCAGCTGGATATGAGAAGACGCCCGGCGTTGCGATTGCTGCAGGTTTGATATGGCGGTCTCCTTCGTATTCGGTATAATTAACTATGGTGCATTTCTTTGATACCGTGATAATCGGCTCCGGACTTGCAGGGCTGAGGGCCTCGATAGAGGCATCGAAACACGGTACGGTGGCAATCCTCACAAAGCTGTATCCGACGCGTTCCCATTCCACCGCCGCCCAGGGAGGGATAGCCGCCGCCCTGGGCAACGAGGAGCCCGACTCTCCCGAGTGGCATTTCTATGATACGGCAAAGGGCAGCGATTTTCTCGGCGACCAGGACGCCATCGGTATAATGTGCGATGACGCCATAAGGACTGTAATAGAACTCGAACATATGGGCGTGCCCTTTTCCCGCACTGCAGAGGGCAGGATCGCACAGCGGCGCTTCGGCGGGCATACACGCGACTTCGGAGCGGCCCCCGTCAGGAGGGCCTGCTATTCGGCGGACAGGACGGGGCATGCGATCCTCTTCGCACTCTTTGAACAGAGCCACCGGCAGGAGGTGAAGTTTTTCCCCGAGTTCCACGTACTCGATATCGTTGTCGAGGACGGCCGGTGTTCCGGGGTTATCGCGCTCGAGATAGAGACGGGCGAACTCCATGTCTTTAACGCGAGGGCGACCCTTGTCGCCTCCGGTGGTTACGGCAGGGTCTACGCGACAACGTCGAATGCCATAGCGAGCACCGGTGACTGTCTCGGGATCCTGTTCGATGCCGGTATCCCGCTTGAGGACATGGAATTCTTTCAGTTTCATCCGACGGGTCTCTACGGGCTGGGGATACTTGTTACGGAAGGAGCGAGGGGCGAAGGCGGCATTCTGAGAAACGGCAGAGGCGAAAGGTTCATGGAGGCATATGCGCCTACGATCAAGGACCTTGCGCCCAGGGACATGGTCTCGAGGGCGATAATGACCGAGATCAGGGAGGGAAGGGGAATCGGCGGCCGCGATTTCGTCCATCTCGACCTCACGGGAGTGGACCGTGCGATCATCGCGGAAAGGCTCCCGGAGATCTCCACTTTCTGTAAGATTTACATGGGTCTCGATCCGTCGGAGTCCCCCATACCCGTTGTTCCCACGGCCCATTACGCAATGGGCGGCATACCTACTGATGTCGACGGGAGGGTCCTGAAGGATGAAAAAGGGGCGGTCTGTGAAGGGCTCTTTGCCGCGGGTGAGTGCGCCTGTGTTTCCGTACACGGCTCGAACCGTCTGGGATGCAATTCGCTGCTCGATACGGTCGTCTTTGGCAGAAGGGCCGGGATGGCCATAAGCGACTTTCTGGGAAAAGCGGAGAGGTCAGAGATAAAGAGGGATTTTCCGGAAAAGGCCAGGGCCGGAATCTGCGGTCTGTGCGCCGGGGCGGGAGACGAACAGGCTTCTTCCATCAGGGCTGAAATCCGGAAGATCATGATGGAAGAATGTTCGGTGTTCAGAAATGAAGAAGGCCTGAAGAGTCTTGCCGTCGAACTGAAGACACTGAGAGAGAGGACCGGCTGGATCAGGATAAAGGACCAGGGGAAGGTATTCAATACGGAATTTCTTGAGGCGGTTGAACTTCGAAACCTGCTTGCGCTCAGCGAAGTGATAGCGCTTTCGGCGCTGACGCGGAAGGAGAGCAGGGGGGCGCACTCAAGGGAAGATTTTCCGAAGAGGGACGACAGGAAATGGCTTAAGCATACATTCGCCTTCAAGTCGGAGGAAGGGGTGAAACTGAGGTATAAGCCCGTTACGATCACCCGTTTCCAGCCCGAGGAGAGGAAGTACTGACGAAGAGGGAATGAAGCAATATACCTTCAGGATAAAGAGGTTTGATCCGGAAAAGGACGCGGCCCCGAGGTGGGAAGAATTCAGGGTCGGCATGGAGCCGGTTGAGAGGCTCCTCGACGGCCTCACCAGGATAAAGGACGAACTTGACGGCAGCCTTACCTTCAGGAGGTCCTGTGCCCACGGCATCTGCGGTTCCTGCGCCATGAAGATCAACGGCAGGAACCGTCTCGCCTGCCAGACCCTCGTGAAAGACATGCCGGAAACCATCGTCTTCGAACCGCTCCCGGCATTCCGGGTGGTCAAGGACCTTGTCGTGGACATGGAAGGTTTCTTCGGCAAGAACGAACAGGTGCTCCCCTATCTTATTAACGATGAGCCGCCGCCGGAGAGGGAGCGGCTCCAGAGCTCGGAGGACCAGCACAGGATACTCCAGTCGATAACCTGTATACTCTGCGGCTGCTGCACCTCCTCGTGCCCCGTATATTGGGCCGATAAAGACTATCTCGGTCCTGCGGGCATCCTGAAGGCGGCGAGGTTCATAATGGATTCGCGGGACACTGCGACGGCGGAACGGCTCAAGACGATCACGGGCGAGCAGGGCATCTGGAGGTGCCACTCCATCTATAACTGTGTGGATGTCTGTCCCAAGGAGATAGACGTGACCGGTCACATATCCAGGATGAAGAGGCTGGCGATAAGGAAGAAGCTCAGATCATGAGACAGGAATTCCAGGGAGGAGAAGCATATGGATTATCGCATAGAGCGTGATTCCCTCGGCGAGGTCAGGGTCCCTTCGGAGATGCTTTACGGAGCGCAGACACAGCGGGCCGTCGATAATTTCCCCGTAAGCGGAATCCGCTTCCCCCGGGAATTCATCGATGCCCTTGGCCTTATCAAGACAGCCGCCGCCGAGGTGAATGCGGAGCTCGGTCTGCTCGACGGCGAGAAGGCCTCCGCCATACGCCGGGCGGCCGAAGAGGTGTCGGCGGGCATCTGGGACGGTCACTTCCCCGTGGACATATTCCAGACAGGGTCCGGCACATCGACCAACATGAACGCCAATGAGGTCATTGCAAGACGAGCGATGCAGTTGCTCGATGAAATGAATTCACCTGCGCGTGTCCATCCCAACGACGACGTGAATATGGGCCAGTCGTCAAACGATGTCATTCCCTCGGCAATCCATATAAGCGCATACTTGCAGGCAAAGGACCTCCTGCTTCCGGCGCTGGACCATCTTGAATCTGCTTTTCTGAAGAGGGCCGAAGAATGTTCCTCAATCATAAAGACGGGGAGAACGCATCTGATGGACGCCCTTCCGGTAAGCCTCGGACAGGAAACAGGAGGTTGGGCGCACCAGGTGAAGCAGGGCGCCGAACGTATCGGCTCAAGCCTTCCGAGACTCGCTGCGCTTGCCCTCGGCGGTACCGCCGTGGGGACCGGGGTCAACACCCATGCCGAATTCGGCAGGAGGGTTGCTTCCAGACTCTCGGAGAAGACAGGGGTCCCTTTTTCCGAGGCCGGGAACCATTTCGCCGCGCAGGCGTCCATGGACACGGCGGCTGAATTGAGCGGTCATCTGAAGTCCACGGCATCCGCACTTATGAAGATTTCGAACGATTTGAGGCTGATGAACAGCGGTCCCTACGCCGGGTTTGGCGAGATCGCTCTCCCCGCCCTTCAACCGGGTTCGAGCATAATGCCGGGCAAGATAAACCCTGTCATCTGCGAGGCGACGATAATGGCCTCCATCCAGGTGATGGCCAACGACGTCGCGGTGACCGTCGCCAACGCCGGCGGGAACTTCGAGCTGAACGTCATGCTTCCCCTCATAGCACATAACCTGCTTCAGTCGATCATGCTCCTTGGCAACGCCTCCCGTCTTCTGGCCGACAAGGCGGTATCGGGCTTCACCGTCAACAGGGAAAAGATCGCCGGCGCGGTCGAACGGAACCCGATACTCGTAACGGCTCTTGCCCCCCTGATCGGATACGACAAGGCGGCGGAGATCGCGAAAAAGGCCTATGCCGAAGGCAGAAGAATCAGGGAGGTTGCCGAGGAGATGACGGGTCTCTCTTCAGATGAACTTGACAGGCTGCTCGACCCGAAGGGCATGACAGGGGAAAGATAATTGAGATACAGACTCCGGACAGGCTCCCTTGCGTGGCTGGTACACAGATTGACAGGTATCGTGCTGACTCTTTACATCTTTCTCCATCTCTATGTCCTGGCCCACCTCAAGGATCCCGCCGGGTACGCGTCCATCATGAAGATAATGCAAAGCCCTCTGGTGAAACTCGGCGAGGCCGGCCTCCTCGCTCTTGTGATCGCCCATGCCTTCAACGGTTTCCGACTTACCCTGGTTGACCTGGGAATGCCGACGGGCCTTCACAAGAGGGTCTTCTGGTCGGCCTTCGCCATCGGTGCTGCAATCACCGTTTCATGCATTTCACCGGACCACAGAAGATAACCTACGACGTTGTGATCCGAAGACTTTCGAGTCCTTACTGGAAGACCTTTGACATCGTCTTCCTCTCGTTAGCCATCTACCACGGCTTCAACGGCCTCTGGGGGCTTGTGCTCGAGTATTTCCACGGGGAGAAATTGCGGGGGATCACGCAGGTCCTGATCCTTGTCTCGGCCGTCGTCCTCTTCGCAACGGGGATCTATATAGTTATGCTTTGAGCGGGAGGCAGTCCTGCCATCAAGTTCTGGGACCGAACTGCTTTGAAGCTTCTTCCGGTATTTGGATATAATTTAATCATGGGATACAAGACATACGAGACTGACCGGTACGGCAGGCTGACAGTTTATCCGTCATTGCATTCGCCGGGAAGAAAGCTGTTCTGCAGAAAGATATTCAGAAGGATAATGAAGGCCATAGTGTGGAGGCCGTAGAATTGCCGGCACGGAAACGGCCCGGAGTCATGCACGACTCACCGGTCCGTGCGACATCTCGATTCTGTAACCGGTAAGGACCGCTTTTCAACATATTTTTTCGGCGAACCCCTGTTCCATCGGCACCCTGCACGTTGCGGAGTCGAGAAGCAGTCAGAATTTCTTCTTTCAGGTGAAGAAATAACATTGACATAGCCGCCGTATAATGGTTATAAAGATTGTCAGGCAAGCCAAGGACATGTGGCTTTGGGGTGGACAGGCATGGATCAAGAGATAGAGAAAATTCCCCCTGACATCAAACTGGTGGGTGAAGCAGTGGTAGCCTTGAATGTTTCGTGCCGCAATGTGGGGATCTACCCGAGGAATCATCCCGCCGTTGAATTGTCCCTGAACCGGGCATTTGACCTGTTCCGGAGGATCTTCGAGGTAAGGTCCTCCCTTTCCCTGGTGGTCGCCGAAGATACGCTTGTTATCGACAACTATCGCCTTGACAGGAAGAACGCTGCATACAGGCAGTTTGCAGGTCTTCTCAACAGATTGAACATCGTCTACGTGACTTTTCTGAAGGCCTTCACAAAGGACGAGCTTTATATATTTCAACATTACGTATCCGGGCAGGCACGCGATCCCTCCTCCCCTGATGTCCCTTTTGACGGCAAGGATTTGCCTGACATCCAGGTCGGGTTTGTCGATTACAAGCGATTTTCAGTCGAAGAAGGGAAGACCCTGCAGGATATGCCCCGGGAAGATCTGTGGGAGATGTATATTGCGGCACTCTCTGCAGGGACACTGAACGCCGAAGACCTCGAGGAACTTGACGAAATCTCCGCCGAGGTATTCTCCAGGATCGTCAACAGGATGTACGAAGAGGATGCCGACGGCAAATCCGCCGAAAGGATCTTTACCTTCTATACACAGAGGCTCTTCCGGAGGCCTTTTGCGAACGAAAACATGAAAAGACTCATCGAATTGCTGGGCGGCCTTCTGCCAGGTCCAAGGGAGAAATTCCTGGCTGTTGTTGCCGATGTCCTGTCAAAAGATGTTAGAGAGGCCGCCCCGTCTCCTGACGGGGTTTCGCCCGATCTGGTTATGAGCCTGATTGACCAACTGGAGTCCGGGGAAATATCGGTGCCTGAAAGCCTGAGGAATCTGCTCGACAGGCTGCAGAGGCCCGCTGCCGGTGGGAACGATCCCCTTAGCCTGATGGGAAGTCATTCCGTGGACGATATCTTTCTGCCTTCGGGTATGCAGGATGACAAATCGGGAAGTCCGCTGGAAAGGACCATTTTTGATACCTTCCAGACGTCGGCAAGCGATACCTATCAGGAAGAAATCCGGAAGCTTGCCGATTTCAGCTCTCCCGAGAGGTTTGTCATCCCCCTGGCGCGACTCAGGAAAGAGTTTGACGATGATACGATCGACAAGGCTTTTCATCTCGTCATTTTCGAAATGATGACCTCCGATGCCGTTTCCGAGGACGAATACCGTCAGTTTATACAGACCCTCAGGGAACAGACATCGCAATTCATGATGACCGGGCAATACCGACAGGTACTCCAGGCGGTGAAACTGCTGAGGTTCAATATTGAAAGAGACAGGTTTGCCGATCTGACGAGGGAAGCAGTCAAACAATATTACAGCGGGGATTTTTTTCTGTCCTTCATCGATTCCTTCAGGATGATGGGAAGCCAGGTCAGGGACGAGGCGTGGGAGTTCTGCGAGTTTTTCGGGGAGATGATAGTTCCCCATCTTATCAACGCGCTCGCCAACGAAGATTCCAAGACCTTCAGAAGTCTGCTCATGGGATGTCTGAAGCAGTTCGGTGAGGCTATTGTCCCTGATGCACTGAAAGCACTGGATGATTCGAGATGGTTTGTAAAGAGGAACATGCTTTCTCTCCTGATCGGAAGCAGGAGCAGGGAGATCATCCCCCATGTGAGGCCTTACTGCCGTGATGAAAACAGAAAAGTGAGTCTGGAGGCGCTTAAGTGCCTTTTAGGCCTCCAGGACGAATTCGCCACCGAAGTGATCGGTGAGTATCTCCGTTCCGGTTCCGAAGAGGACTTTGAACTTGCCATAGCGCTCGCCGGCTCTTTCAGGGTCAGAGGGACCGTCGCCGATCTCGTGCCGGCATTGGAGGGAAAGGGGACAACCAGGCCGGGCCCGGAGCAGAAGCTTCTGATGATCCGGGCGATGGGTAATATAGGAGACCCCGGTTGTCTCGATGCCTTTCGGAAGATACTTTCCACGAAGGTCCTGTTCTTCAAAAAGAATGTGGAAAGGATGAAAGAGGAGATATACGGTACGCTCAAGAAATTTTCTTACGAGGATGTGGAAGACATGGTCCAGTCGGGGTTGAAGTCGAGGAACAGACATATCAGGGAAGAGTCACAGCGACTCAGCAGAAAGGGTGAGCGATAGATGGAGAACGTAAGAGCGTTCATATCAGCCCTCATGGCCGCCGTTTCCAACTGCGCGCTCTACTCGAAGGACCATCCCTCCGTTACCGACCTCACGAGGAAGTCGGCAGCGGCGCTGGATGTTGTGCTGAGAGAATCGGGTGCCCTGGAAATCATGTACGTTGAACATAAATTTGTGATCAACGAGGTCCCCTTCAGTGAAATGGGAATGCAGGCCGCCAAGCTCATAAGCCGTCTTCAGAGAAAGGGAATTTCATATGTCAAGTTCCTCCCCGGTATCACAATCGATGAATTAAGACAGTTCATTGTGGAAATACAGGAGACGGACAGGAAACTCCCTGCCTTTACCAATATAAAGACGGGAGTTCTTGATGTCCAGGCGGACCAGGCGAAGACCGATGGCGATCCGGACATGAGCGACATCACGAGTTTTGTGTCCCGGCAGGTGGACATGACGAGAGGCATATATCATGATATCTCACAGGTCAATACCCCCAACATCTCGGCGCTGCGCGAAATAATGGGGAATTTTGCGGCTGCCTTCAAGAAGCCCGTGAATGTCCTCAGACTGTTGAGCCATGCGAAATCCCGCGAAGAATATACTTACGTACATGCGACAAACGTGTCGGTATTGTCCATGTTTCAGATGGAAAGTCTCGGGCTGGCAGATAAGTCCGTTCTGGCTGACGTCGGAATTGCCGGACTCCTCCACGATGTGGGCAAATTGTTTATCTCCTCCGTTGTGCTGGAGAAAAGGGGCACACTGTCGGCAAATGAATGGGAAGAGATGAAGCTCCATCCCCTGAGCGGGGCAAAATATCTCTCGTCCGTACAGGGACTTCCGCATCTTGCCACCGTTGTGGCGTTTCAGCATCACCTCGGGCAGGACGGGAAGGGTTATCCAGCGCTCCGCATGATTCATCCCGATCAGCACATATGCACCCAGGTCGTCTCTATCTCCGATGTATTCGATGCCCTGCGCAGCGTGAGGCCTTACAGAAAGGGGCTGGAAACCGAGGAGGTACTGCATATAATGCAGAAAGACAGCGGACGTATCTTCAATCCCGTGCTTTTGAACAACTTCATACGCAGGACACAACTATTTTCTGGTTTAGGGCTGGGCGGTCAAAAATAGAAGACATTTTATAAAAAATCATTTCGACGTAATTATTGTGGGGGGCGGCCCGGCGGGTTCGGCGGCAGCCCACACCCTGGCGGCCGGCGGGATTGACGTATGTCTGGTCGACAGGTGTATCTTCCCCCGTCATAAGCTATGCGGCGGACTGCTGACCCTTCGGAGCAAGAAGATCTTCGATGAGGTCTTCGGAGTTTCATGGGACCCTGTAATCGAAGGGGTTTCAAGGGGTTTGTTCTTTTATCAGGAGGATCATCTTCTGAACTCTGTCCGGGATTACAGGGACCTCTATTTCACACAACGTTACAATTTCGATAACTATCTGCTGGGTCTGGCAAGAAAGGCAAAGGCCAGCCTGCTCCTCGGAAATGATGTAAGAAATATGGATACCAGGGGAAGAACTCTTACCCTCAGTGACGGTACTATGCTCAGCTATAGGTATCTCATCGGCGCCGATGGTGTGAACAGTCGGGTTGCCTGGACGTTGTTCGGCAATTTTTTCGATAAGGCGACTCTCGCATATGGATTGGAGATGGAGGTCCCCATTACCGGCAGGACGCAGCGTATAGTCGATCCGGAGATCTATTTTGGTGTTGTGAAATGGGGCTACGGATGGGTATTCCCCAAGAAGGAGACGCTGACGGTCGGCATCGGCGGTCTGCATGGGAAGACCCCGGACCTCAGAAAGAGATTTGTCGAATTTGTAAAGATGAGGTTCGGGGATACGCCGAAGGCTGAACTCAAGGGCCATTACATGCCCTTTGGAAACTATCGGAGGCGGCCGGGGAAGGACAATGTCCTCTTGTGCGGCGATGCGGCCGGTCTGGCGGACCCTATCACGGGTGAAGGGATAGCCTTTGCGATGCAAAGCGGGCATTACGCGGCCCTTTCGGTAATGGAAGACTTGAAGAAGAAGAGGTCGACGGGAGCTCTTGGACTATATATGAAAAATTACGGGAGCATCACCAGGGCGCTGGACCGCGGAAGGATGCTTCGAAACCTGATATTTCCCGAAATAAGTCAACGTCTCTTCATATCGGTATTTCCAAAGACAAGGAGTGTCACGAGAATACACATGGACCTCATGGCCGACGAGATCGAATATGGTGAATACACGCGTTTCCTGATGGCAAGGATCGGTAAATACATCGTCAGGAGGACCGTTCCTTTCGGGAGATGATCCGACCGGCCGTTTCCCCTGATGTTGCATAAAAAACGCCGGAAAGCGCGGAAGGGGCGGCGAAAAATGTCTTGTAGCGACACCATACACGCTGCAGGACTATCGGCAAGACCATCTTCTTTCCCTATTTTTCATCACGTTCCCTGAAGACATCCTTTGCCGCAAACA
Organism: Candidatus Sulfobium sp.; assembly: GCA_037381085.1. Taxonomy (GTDB): domain Bacteria; phylum Nitrospirota; class Thermodesulfovibrionia; order Thermodesulfovibrionales; family UBA6898; genus JARRRD01. The sequence continues at coordinate 1,630 of JARRRD010000124.1, read as the reverse complement.
TCCCGTTCAGCGCCGCAGGAAAGCCGGCGTAGACCGCCATCTGCAGTATGACTTCGATGATCTCCTCGCGCGTGCAGCCGACATTCAGTGCCCCGTTGATATGGACTTTCAACTGGGGGACCGCATTGCCCAGGGCGGTGAGAGCCGCCACTGTTGCGATTTCCCTGGACTTGAGATCAAGTCCGGGCCGTGAATAGATGTCTCCAAAGGGAAATTCGATGGTATAGCGCGCCAGGTCGGGCGCAATATCCCTGAGACCTTCGATTACTCTCTCCCCGGCCCTGCCGTCGATCTCCTTCAACTTCTTCAGTCCTCTTTCATACCGTTCGTCACTCACGTGCAGCCTCCTTTTCAGTCAGCGACCCTGAGTACAATCTTGCCGATATGGGCGCTGCTCTCCATCAGCCGGTGCGCATCGGCAGCCCGGTCCAGCGGAAAGACCTCGTAAATAACGGGCCCGCAACGCCCGGCATTCAGCAACGGCCAGACCTTCTCGGCGAGCGCCAGGGCGATGCTCCCTTTTTCGTTCGTGGGACGGGGCCGCATTGCAGAACCCGTTACGGTAAGGCGGCGCACCATCACGGACAGCAGGTCGAAGCCGTCCACCTTCGACCCATACATGACGGCGATCTGGATGAGGCGCCCGTCCATAGCCAGGCAACTCAGATTGCGAATCGTGTAAGGCGCCCCAACGATATCGAGGACCACGTCCACGCCCCGGCCGCCGGTTATTTCACGAATGCAGCCTGCAAAATCCGCCTCGTGGTAGTTGATGGCGGCATCCGCCCCCAGCTTCAGGCACGCCTCACACTTTCTCTGGCTGCCTGCCGTGGCATAGGCGTGGCTGCCGAATTCCCTCGCCAGTTGAATGGCGGTCACCCCGATGCCGCTGGTGCCGCCGTGTACGAGCACTGTTTCCCCCCACGAGAGACGGCCGATCTCGAACAGGTTTGACCAGACGGTGAAGTATGTCTCCGGCAGCGCTGCGGCCCGGACGGCATCGTATCCTTCGGGCCAGGGCAGGCATTGGGGCGCAGGGACGGTGCAGTATTCGGCGTAGCCGCCTCCATTAGTCAGTGCGCAGACCCGGTCACCGATCTTGAATCCTGTCACGTCCCGGCCAAGTGCCGCGACCTCGCCGGCGACTTCAAGGCCGATTATTGGGCTGGCATCCCGCGGGGGCGGGTAGAGACCCCTGCGTTGCAGGACGTCGGGCCGGTTGACGCCTGCAGCGAGCACCCTGATCAGGACTTCATCAGGATTTGGATCAGGCACGGGGCCCACGGCAATATGCATCACTTCCGGCCCGCCCGCCTGCGTCGCCTCGATATAGTTCATATGGTCCGGTAATGACACTGGTCTGCCTCCGCTTCTCTAATTCTATCTCGCAGGAGACCCCTTTTCCAGAAGAGGGATTTCCCTGACGACAGGCCGGGCAATTTGGGACCGTTTGTACTTGCACCGGCGCCAAGGCCAGACCCGGCTCTCTAAACCGCCATGGATGCGGTTATTCGACAGATGGAGGGCAGGAAGGTCAGATCTACGCCTTTCAGCAGTTTAACCTTTGCCGCCTTTGAATAGCATCAAGAGAAAAATGTGCAGGCTTTCAGGTGTTCATCGCGCCGGCTAC
>JARRRD010000123.1:0-4436 GCA_037381085.1 Candidatus Sulfobium sp. | reverse complement strand
CCTGCGCAAGCTTCGACATGTTCAGGGACTTCGAGGACAGAGGACGGCAGTTCAAGAAGATAGTGAGGGGACTCGGCAATGGCAGATAGCCGTCCGGCCGGAATCAAGACCCCACTCATAAGAACATATGACAGGTTCCTTTTATTCACCATGCTCCTTCTCTTGTCCTTTGGCGCACTGATGATCTACAGTTCGACATCCGTCATCACCCCTCTTCTCGCGAAGAAGAATATCACTCCATTCTATTATTTCAAGCGGCACCTCTTCACAATGGTCATCGGCGGAATCGTGATGATAATCGCCTATTCGATCAGGCCGTCATTCTACAAGAAGGCGGCGGTGCCGGCACTTGTATTCTCCTTTTTTCTTCTCGTCCTGGTATTTTTCCCGGATATCGGTATAACTGCCGGCGGCGCACGCAGGTGGATAAGACTCTGGCCGACGACATTCCAGCCGTCGGAACTCGTTAAGCTGGCAATGGTCATATTTCTCGCGAAGTACATGTCGTCTCCAGATTACGACACTGAAAGGTTCGGCTCCTTCATCAAGCCCCTTATCGTGATGGTCGCGTTCCAGCTGGTATTTCTGAAGCAGCCGGATTTCGGTTCCACGATGAGTCTCGCCTTCCTGACCTTTGCCATGCTCTTCGTCTCGGGGATGAGTCTCAAATACATAGCCTCGGTACTGGTCCTCGCCCTGCCCGTCTTGTACAAGCTCGTCATGGAGCCTTACCGCCTCAGGAGGATCACGTCTTTTCTCGACCCATGGAAAGACCCTCTGGGGAGCGGTTTCCAGCTGGTCCAGTCCTTCATATCACTGGGGAGCGGCGGCCTCACGGGACTCGGCCTCGGCGAATCCAGGCAGAAGCTCTCCTTTCTGCCCGCTGCGCACACGGATTTCATCTTCTGTCTGGTGGGGGAAGAACTCGGCCTTATCGGCGCCTCCGTCCTGATCGCCCTCTTTCTCTTCCTGTTCATCAGGGGGATCACGATCGCCGGCAGGTCAAAAGACAGGTTCGTCCACTATCTCGCCTACGGGCTTACCATGATGATATCGCTTCAGGCCCTCGTAAACTTCGCCGTTGTTACCGGCCTTGTCCCGACGAAGGGACTTCCCCTGCCCTTTGTGAGCTACGGTGGTTCGGCCCTCCTGGTCAACATGGCGGCAGTAGGCATTCTGCTCAGGATATCGAAAGGCGACGACAAACAGGCACCGGAGGAAGAGAAACACATAAAGGCAAGAAGAGTGGCAAGGCGCAATATTTACAGCAGGAAGGGGTACGGCAATTGAGGGTGATCATTGCAGGAGGCGGAACAGGCGGCCACCTCTTTCCCGGACTGGCGCTGGCGGAGGAATTCAGGCGGAGGGACGCAGGCACCGAGGTGACCTTTGTGGGAACGGAGCACGGCATAGAAGCCCGGATAATCCCGCGCGAGGGATATCCGATAAAGTTCCTGAAGGCGGAAGGGTTTGTGGGCCGCTCTTTCCTCAGGAAGATAGGGAGCGCCGTAAAGACGGCTTTGTCGCTTCTGGACGCACGCCGCATCCTCAACTCGGTAAAGCCGGACATCGTCATAGGTGTCGGCGGATATGCCTCCGGCGCCATCGTCCTCCTTGCCGGATTGAGGTCCATCCCCACAATGATCCACGAGCAGAATTCCGTCCCCGGCCTGACAAACAGAATACTGGGCAGAATTGTGAAGAGGACCTGCGTGACATATCATGAAAGCCTTCCCTTTTTTCCCATGGGCAGGGCGTTCCTGACCGGGAACCCCATCAGGGCTCGAATACTCAGGGGCGAAAGGGAAACAGCCTGCAGGCTCTTCGGTCTCGACCAGTCGACCTTCACCGTCTTTGTATTCGGAGGAAGCGCAGGCGCGAGGTCGATAAACAGGGCGGTGGTAGAGGCGCTGAACCATCTCATCGACCTGAAGGAGGGGATCCAGTTCCTCCATCAGACGGGGGAGAAGGATTACGAAAGTGTGCGGGAGGCATACAGAAAGGCAGGCTTCCGCGGGACTGTGGCGCCCTTCATTTATCAGATGGCCGAGGCCTACGCCGCCGCTGATATGGTCATTTCACGGGCCGGCGCGACGACGCTCGCCGAAATTACGGCACTGGGTAAACCCGCGATCCTTGTCCCCTATCCTTTCGCTTCCGGTCGCCACCAGGAACTCAACGCCCTGAAGCTCCGGGAGATGGGAGCCGCCCTGATGATTACGGACAATGAACTCAAAGGTGAAACGCTGGCCGATGATATCAGAAAACTGCTCGAAAGCGATTCAATGCGGGCCGAAATGAAAAAGGCCGGCAAGGGACTGGGCAGGCCGGATGCGTGCGGCAGGATAGTCGATGTCGCAATAAGTCTCGTAAAGGAGAAATACGGAATCGAGGGCAGCATCAAAAGAGGCATCCATGTTTGAAAAATACAGGGTCATACACTTTGTGGGGATAGGCGGTATAGGAATGTCCGGCATCGCCGAAGTCCTCTGGAACCTGGGTTACGATGTGACTGGCTCGGACGTTAAGGAATCTGAAACAACGGTCCGTCTCAGGAACATGGGGATGAAGGTCTACATCGGACACAGGGAAGAGAATATCGACTCCGCACACGTTGTCGTGGTTTCCTCTGCCGTGTCACGGGACAACCCGGAAATTGCGGCCGCCGGGAACCTGTCCGTCCCGGTGATTCCCCGCGCCGAAATGCTTGCAGAACTCGCGCGCCTGAAATACGGCATCCTCGTGGCGGGTTCCCACGGCAAGACCACCACGACATCCCTTGTTTCAACCGTACTTGCCCGTGGGGGCTTCGACCCCACCCTCATCATCGGCGGACGGCTCAAGGCCATAGGAAGCAACGCCAGGCTCGGGAGGGGAGAATTCATGGTCGCGGAAGCCGACGAAAGCGACGGCTCCTTTCTCAAGCTCTCTCCCACGATAGCCGTCGTCACGAACATCGACAGGGAGCACATGGAATTTTTCAGAGACATGCAGAGCCTGAAGAACGCCTTTGTATCGTTTATAAACAAGGTCCCGTTTTACGGGGTCGCCTTCATCTGCAACGAAAACGAAAACACCAGGGAGATAATGCCGGACATACACAGGCGGTATCTTACCTACGGGCTGTCGGATGCCTCCGATATTTACGCCTCCGGCATCACAAAGGCCTTTATGTCCTCAAGCTTTGACGTGACGTACGGAGGGACCCCTCTCGGCAGGTTCACGCTGCCCGTTCCGGGACGGCACAACATCCTGAATGCACTGGCATGCATAGGTGTCGCCCGCGAGTTGAAGATGGAGACCGTTGCGATACAGGAGGCCCTGTGCTCCTTCGACGGCATTCAGCGGAGATTCGAATTCAAGGGAGAGGCGAAGGGCGTCAAGGTATACGACGATTACGGCCATCATCCCACCGAGATAAGGGCCACGATCTCGGCCGCCCGGGAGAACCTGAGATATCTCGCCGGGCACTCGAAACTTCATATCGTATTTCAGCCGCACCGCTACACGCGGACGGCTGACCTGATGGAAGAATTCTCTGTCTCCTTTGGAGACGCAGATTCCGTCATAGTTCTCGACATCTACCCTGCGGGAGAAAAACCCATAGACGGCGTCACATCCCCGGTGCTCTGCGAAAAGATCCGGAAGGCAGGACGGACGAACATTTTCTATGCCGGGGACCGCGAGCAGGCCGCGGCCCGTGCCGCGGCGGAGGCCGGGTCCGGAGACTTGGTCCTCACTCTCGGCGCCGGGGACGTCTGGAAAGTCGGGGAAAAAGTACTGGAGAGGCTGAATGGAGCTTAACAGGGAAAACTGGGAGGCGGCACTCGAAGGGTACTACAAGGGCGACAGCCTGTTCGGTGCGCCCATGAAAGACCATACCAGCCTCGCCATAGGAGGGGCCGCGGACATACTGACCTCACCTGAAGACCCCCTGTCGATCAGAAATCTCATGGTGGTACTGAAGAGGGAAGGCATACCGTTCTTCCCCATCGGAGGAGGAACAAACCTCCTGGTTCGTGACGGCGGGATAGAGGGCGTTGTCATATCAGTGAGGGCCTTCAACAGGATCGAGGTACTGCAGGAATATGAAGGAGTCGTGGAGCTTTTTGTGGAAGCCGGGGTCCCGTGGCAGAAGCTCGTCAATTTCTGCAAAGAAAAAGGATATTCCGGGATCGAGGGATTGACGGGAATACCCGGCACCGTCGGCGGGGCCATCTGCGGCAATTCCGGGTCCTTCGGCCGGGAGGTGAAGGACGTGGTCGCCTCCGTCGTCATAATGAATTCCGAGGGCCGGCTGGACAGGCACAACGCGACGGACCTCGGCTTTTCATACAGAAGCTCCAATATACCGGAGAGCGACATCGTCATGAGTGCGAACATGAGGTTCAGAAAAGATGAAGCCGGAGCCGTCGCGGCCAGGACCGACCGTTTTT
>JARRRD010000122.1:0-4762 GCA_037381085.1 Candidatus Sulfobium sp. | reverse complement strand
AAGAAACAGTCTTGTCTGCGAGTGTCCGCGGTTAAAAAAGGCTGCTTGGCACTCTGCGTTTCTGCGGTGAGGCTTTGCCGTTTTCGCCTTTTACGGGGGTTTAATTGAAGAGAAAGCTTCTTTTTATCGACGACGATGCGGTTTTCTGTAATATGCTGGTGTCTTATTTCGGCGATGAATATGACGTTACAGGTTTTACGGACCCGGCGGAGGCCGTACGTTTCATCGGGGAGAACAACGCAGACGTTGTCGTGACCGACCTGAGCATGCCGGAGGTCGACGGCCTCGAAGTCCTCCGTGCCGTAAAGTCTGGTTCACTCGATACCGATGTGGTCATAATGACCGCCTATGGCAGCATAGACACCGCCGTTGAGGCGATGAAACAGGGTGCCTATGACTATATCATCAAGCCTTTTACCACGGACGAGCTTTCCCTGCACCTTAAGAACCTCTTCGAAAAGAGAAGGCTCTTCGAGGAGAATATCGACCTCAGAAAGTTCGTAGATACCAAGTACAGGCCCGAGAACATCATCGGCGAAAGCGAGGGCATGAGGGAGGTATACCGGTTTATAGAGCGCGTCTCGCAAACCGATTCCACCGTTCTCATCACGGGGGAAAGCGGGACCGGCAAGGAACTGGTGGCGCGGGCCATACACTTTTCGGGAAAGCGGAAGGACCGGAGGATCGTCTCCCTTAATTGTACCGCCATACCGGAAACCCTCCTGGAATCAGAGCTTTTCGGTTATGCCAGGGGGGCTTTCTCAGGGGCCGCTGCCGACAAAACCGGGCTTCTTGAATATGCAGACGGCGGAACGATCTTTCTGGACGAGATCGCCGATGCGCCCCTTTCAATACAGGCCAAGCTCCTCAGGTTCCTCCAGGACAGGAAGTTCAGGTCTGTAGGGAGCAATAAAGAGGTCGCCGTCGATGTGAGGGTGGTATGCGCAACCAACAGGGACATGGGTGAGATGATAAGGGAGAACAGGTTCAGACAGGACCTCTATTACAGGATAAACGTGGTGTCAGTCCATCTTCCTCCCCTGAGGGAAAGGAGGGAGGACATACCACGCCTCATATCGCTCTTTCTGGACGGCAGGAAAAAGATACAGCCCGGCGCCGTCAGCCTGCTCTGCCGGCATGACTGGCCGGGCAATGTCAGGGAGCTTAAGAACCTCGTGGAAAGGATGGTCACCTTCACCGATTCGGACACCATAATGCCGGACGACCTTCCGCCCGATCTTCTCCTTGAATCCTTTGTGTCCGACGGCGACCTGTCCTATAATGAGGCGAAAAGGAAGGTGGTGGACGATTTCAACCGTTCGATCATCACGAAGTCTCTCCTGAAGTACGAGGGGAATGTCACCCGGGCCGCGGAGGAACTGAAACTCGACAGGGCCAATTTCCAGCGGCTGATGAGAAAATACCGGATATCATCGAGGGATTTCAAGGAGCAGCCGCCTGACGGGGCTACGAGAGCCCCTGGAAAATTGTAAATGCTCAAGGACGTCCCACCGCAGGCGAAGAGCATGCTCAGCCGTGCCGGCGACATTCTTGACAATCGGAAGAAGGGCAAGAATTTCTTTGCTTTTTTTCTCATATTTTTTCTCGGTCTGACGGTGTACTCGAATTCATTCGGCGTTCCTTTCCAGTTCGACGATTATTCCAGCATTGTTGAGAACCCCGTGATCCGGCACCTAGACAACTTTACCTCGTCTCTTGAAGGTTACCATTATAACCCGCGCCGGGTTGTCGGCTACGCCACATTCGCCCTGAACTACCATTTTGGCGGGCTCAATACCGTGGGCTACCACGTTGTCAACCTGGCTGTGCACGTCACAAACGGATTTCTCGTGTATTTCCTTATAATCCTGACGTTCGAGACGCCGTATTTTAGGGAGCAAAGCGCAAAGGGCATAGCGCAAAGAGCAACAGCGAAAGAATCGATAATGACCGGGGGCAGAAAGAGCTTAGCGCAAAATAAAGGGGTTTCGGATCGCTATGCGCTACGCCCTATGCCCTATGCGATGTCCGATTCACGGTACTTAATGGCTCTTTTTGCCGCGCTGCTTTTCGTGACTCATCCTTTGCAGACTGAGAGTGTGACCTATATCGTCCAGCGGTTCGCTTCGCTGGCTACGATGTTTTACCTCCTGTCAATTGTGATGTATATAAAAGCCAGACTGGAATTGCAAAGCGCAAAGGGCATAGCGCATGGCGCAGAGGATAAAGGGCCGGGCGGCAAGTCCATGCAAAATAAAAATATTTTTTTCTCTATGCTCTATGCACTGTGCTCTTTGCTCTTTGCCGTCCTTGCGATGGGGACGAAAGAGATTGCCTACACTCTTCCCATCATGATAGTAATCTTTGAGTTCCTCTTTTTCACTCGTGTCACCAGGAAGCGACTTCTCTTTCTGGTGGCCCCAGTGGCAATTATCGGCCTGGCAGTCCTTGCTCTGGCGAATTCCGGCGTGTCTCCCGGGCGACTCTTGTCACGGCTTGAAGCGGTAACAATGGTCCAGTCTTACGGGTCCCGGTGGATATATTTGATAACAGAACTTCGGGTAATCATGAGTTATATCAGACTCATGATTTTCCCTATAAATCAGAGCATCGATTATGATTACCCGATATACCATTCTCTGTTAACTCCGGAGGTGTTGCTGTCCGCCTTCTTTCTTTCGGCCCTCTTCGGTGCGGCGGTATATCTGCTCTGGAAAAGCAAGAAGCATAGCGCAAAGGGCATAGCGCATAGAGCGGGTTCGCTGCCTCCAACCTCAAACCTCCAACTTTTTGCGAGCCGCCAGGCTGACGACTCAGGAGTCACTTTTCACGATTCCGGACGCCATGCGCCATGCTCTATGCCCTCTGCACTTTATTTACGCCTGATTTCCTTCGGTATCCTCTGGTTTTTCGTCGCACTTTCCGTTGAATCGAGTGTCATACCGATAGCTGACCTCATCTTCGAGCACAGGATGTACCTGCCCTCAGTCGGCGCGATGATTGCCGTTGCCGCCGCTGCCTTCATGATATCAGGCCGCCTGGCGAAGAAAGGTCGTATGGCGGCCGTTATCATGCTGACGGTTATTGTTACACTCTTTGCGGCGGCCACTTATGCCAGAAACGATGTCTGGGCGTCGCCGATAACACTGTGGAAAGATGCGATAAGAAAAGGCCCTCATCACTCCAGGCCTTATTTCGTGCTCGGGGCCGAGTATGCAAGACATGGCGCCTACGGAAAGGCCATCGCAATGTACCGGAAGGCGTTGGCAATGCCGCCGGGAGAGTATCTGACGCTTCGGGCCGACGAGTATCCGAAGATGTATAACGCCCTGGGTCTTCTTTACGCCAGGCTGGGAAGATACGGCGAAGCGATAGAAGTCTTTCAGAGGCTTCTGGGTCGTTACCCCGGCTTTGCCGGGGCGTATAACAATCTCGGCGCAGCCTACGTGAACAGCGGGAGATACAGGGAGGCTATCCGGCCTCTCCTGCAGGCCGTTGAGAGGAGGCCGGGCAATGTGGATGCCCGCTATAATCTTGCGCTGGCCTATTACGGGTCCGGCGACCGCAATGCCGCCATGCGGGAGGCTCTCATCCTTAAACGATTTTCGCCTGAAGCTGCATCTGAATTGCTTGCGCAGCTGAAATGAGCGCCTTTTGTGTCTTTTTTGACGCACAAACGGCACGCGGGCTGAACCACTAACCAGGAATTTCACTCTCCCGTTTTCTGTAACCATCAGTAACTAAATCAAATTTTCAATACTTCCGGCTGCAGCGTCAGAAGTGACATACTTATCGGTTATTTAACCTACTTGGAAATTCAGCTCCCCGGCACATCTTTTGCGTCCTAACTACGTGAATAATCAGGGCTTTTTGGGAGAAAGAACTCCGCCATCCCCGAATGAAGCAAGATATGCCGTACACCTTCAAGCAATTTTAACCTGTAATATCAATGCGTTACAACGATGGCACGGCTATTGCTTCTTCCATGTTCGCCGGAGGTAACCCCCCTAGAAGACCTTCGGTATTCAGAATGGCAGACACCGAGGAGGTGTCGACAGAGAAAAAATCTACCTATTGAGTTGGACGCGGCTGTATTGCGTCCGAAGTCTAAGCAGCAAAAAATCAAAATCCTAAGATTAAGGAGTTAGCAGATGAAAATAACCAAGACAACATTGCTATTTATAGCAACATTGTTTTTCCTGACCCTGCCGTTGATGTTTACTAGCGGCAACGCTCAGGCAGCAGTTTACAACTATGACGGCGCCGGGCATAACGGTACCACCGGACTATGGGAGACGCCGACCGACAACGGGACTTGCTTCGGAGCCATTACAACTGATCCCAAGGGAACCGTTGCTTACAATTTAGGCGGCGCACAGTCGGGGACGGGTAATTATTGCCGCTCTCTTGCGCCGGCCTGGCTCGGGGATATAAATGAAAATAATGACGCAGCCTGCGTGACGGACGGTTACGCTGATTGTCAAACCGAATGCACTACCTTGGGGTACGCTTGGCATACGTACCACCATCCCTACGATTGCATAAACAACTGGACTGATGACACGAGCGCTGAGGCCGTAGCAGGCCGGGCCGCCCATGAATGTCTCTTCTGCCACGACGGAGGCCACGCATCGAACAGGTCTGGCTACCTGAAGGGCGGTCACAAGAACATGTCGAGGAAGGCCGACGGGATGCCCTGGGCCGGCTCGATCGAAAACGGAAGTGCCGTCTATCCGGGCTATGACTGGACAACACCGGCTGC
>JARRRD010000121.1:6722-14316 GCA_037381085.1 Candidatus Sulfobium sp. | reverse complement strand
GATTTCAAGGAGCCTCAACGTGGCGTATATGGCGTCATCATATCCGAAGTACCGGTCGGCGAAAAAGATGTGGCCGCTCATCTCGCCTGCAAGCAGGGCCTTCTCCTCCCTCATCTTCTTCTTGATGAGGGAATGGCCTGTTTTCCACATTATGGCCCGGCCCCCGTTCCTCTCTATGTCGTCATACATGACCTGGGAGCATTTCACCTCTCCGATAATCTTTGCGCCGGGGCTGGTCCGCAGGATGTCCCTTGAAAAGACGATCATGAGCCGGTCTCCCCATATGACGTCACCCGTTGAATCTACGACGCCCAGCCTGTCCGCGTCGCCGTCATAAGCCACCCCGAGATGGGCGTTCACGTCCTTCACGGTCTCGATCATCGACTTGAGGTTCTTCTCGATGACCGGGTCGGGATGGTGGTGGGGGAAATTCCCGTCCGGCTCGCAGAAAAGCCTTGTCACCTCCGCACCCAGTCCCTCCACTATCCCGGGGGCCACAAGGCCGGCCGTGCCGTTTCCCGCATCCAGCACTACCTTCAGACCCGAGAGGTCGGCACCGTCCCTTGAGAGATATCCAGCGTAGTCTTGTGTAACGGGCTGCCGTCTTGTCCGTCCCGGCCCCTCGGCAAATGATCCGCCGCGTATTATACGCCTTATTTCCTGGATGGCGTCGCCGTAAATGGTCTCCCTCCCGATACTCATCTTGAATCCGTTGTACTCGGGCGGGTTATGGCTGCCGGTGATCATGACGCCTCCGTCCGCCTGAAGGTGATAGAGTGAAAAATACTGCACCGGCGTCGGACATTCACCTATGTCTATAACCCCGGCACCTGTGGAGACCATACCGCGTATGAGGCTTTCCGCTATCGGGCCGGAACTCAGCCTCACATCCCTGCCCACCGTCAGGGACAGGTTCTTCTTCCCCGACATTCTCGCGGCATACGTACCTAAGGCCCGGCCTATCAGCTCGGCCACTTCGGCTGTCAGGTCTTTCCCCCAGATACCGCGGATGTCGTATTGTCTGAAAATCCTTTCGTCGATCATAACATTAATAACCGGTATGTTAACCGCAAAGCCTCAGAGAAAAGATCTTGTTAGCCGCAGACGAAATACAGACATTAAGACAGACAAAAGAAGCATAACTGCAAGGTTTTTTCTTTCGGCCGACATGGCCGAAAAAAAGAAACGGTCTTTGTCTGCGTCAGTCTGCGAGTGTCGGCGGTTAACTATAGTCTTAATGTCCTCACTATGTGTCTCTGCCGTATTCGTCGTCGAACCTGACGATATCGTCCTCTTCTATATAGTCGCCGTTCTGGACTTCAATCAGATGAAGAGGCACCTTGCCGGGGTTCTCAAGTCTGTGCTTTGTCGAGATGGGCACATAAGTCGATTCGTTGGGATGGACGTGGTACGACTTGTCTCCTACGGTCACCTTCGCCGTACCCGAGACCACGACCCAGTGTTCGCTCCTGTGGTGGTGGAGCTGGTGACTCAGCTTCGCGCCGGGTTTCACGACGATTCTTTTTATTTTATACCGGCTACCCGCCTCAAGGAGGATGTAAGAGCCCCAGGGCCTGTGGACCGTGACATGCTCGATCAGTTCCTCAGCCCCCTTTTTCTTGAGCTCGTCCACGACCTTGCGCACGTCCTGCGTCCTTCCCTTGTCGCAGATCAGTGTTGCATCGGGCGTGTCGACAACAACCGTGTTGTCCAGCCCCACCGTTGCGATGAGGCGCTTTCCCGCATAGACGATGGAATTTTTCGATCCCACGTCAATGACGTTGCCGGTCATAACATTCCCGGACTCGTCCTTCTTCGCGATATCATCGAGGGCGCGCCAGCTTCCCACATCACTCCACCGTATATCTGCCGGAATAACTGCCACCTTCTTTGCTCGTTCCATTATCCCGTAATCTATCGACACCGGTTCGATCTTTCCGAAAACCTCATTCAGCACATCCTGCTCGTTCTTTTTCCCGATTGCCCTCTCTATCTTCATGAGTCCCTTGTAGAGATCGGGCATTTGCTTTCTCATCTCTTCCAGGATGTCGGACACCCTCCAGACGAAGATACCGCTGTTCCAAAGAAAGTCTCCCGATTTGACGTATTCAGAAGCCTTCCTGAGGTCAGGCTTTTCAACAAAGCGCTCGACCGAAAAGGCAGTCCCGCCGGAATTCATCCCTTTGCCGCCTGATTTTCCGCGCCCCTTACCGCCGGCCCCGAGCCTTTTGCCCTTCTTTATATACCCATACCCCGTCTCTGCCCTGTCCGGTATTATGCCTATGGTTGTCAGATATCCCTTCACTGCGGTCTCCGAGGCCTTTTTGAGGACTTCTGTAAATTCCGCCTTCTTCAATATGATATGGTCCGACGGCATCACTGCCATGACCGCATTCCTTGCCTTCTTCCCGATGTAGACCGCAGCCAGTCCCACGGCCGGTGCCGTATTTCTTGCCACCGGTTCGATGACCATCTTGAACCTGTCGGAGCCGCAGACCTCCATCAACTGGTTCTTTATGTCATACGCATATTTCTCTCCCGTAACGATATAGACATTTTCCACAGGCATGGAATCGTTCAGCCTCTCGACCGTCTGTTGTATCATTGTGGACTCGCCGAAGACCCTGAGCAGCTGCTTCGGCGTCTTCTCCCTGCTGAGCGGCCAGAACCTCGTTCCACTTCCCCCGGCAAGTATTACCGCGTACATAATACCTCCTCCAGACAAAAATAAAGACCGCTCATACTATACAAAATCCAATCTCTTCCGTTCAATGTTCCCTGGAAAGTGCGGCTTCAGAGTTTTTTAACCGCAGACCCACGCAGACGGTGCCTTAATGTCTGTATTCCGTCTGCGGTGAACAATATCCTTATCTCTGCTCTCTCTACGGTGGACACATCTTTCCATGCTATTTTGTTCGGAATCCGTTGTCACCGACAGACCGGGTGTCAGTCTCCGCCATGCCCTTCACGGCGCTGCCGATTTTTTCCGAAATCGCCTGGATCAAATCTGGAGTGACGACAATGTAGTCATCGTCCATCGCTTTGGACATGCGGACCTCGCCCAGACAATCACTGCCGGGACCCGTTACCGGGAAGGACAGGCTTACGGTCCGTGCAGGCGCATTCCCGTTCTTATACTCATAAAAGGGATTATCTATATGGGGAGCATGAAGAATGACCTCGACGGAAGAGAAGTTATATTCGCTGAGAAGACGGGTGAGATGTGCTTTGAGGTCCTCCGGTGATTCGCTCCTTGCCGCATCGTTCCGGAACCTGCCGACAACATAATCGTAGTATCTCCTCTTCTTCCCTATGCCATGCTTTCTGAATACCTCCCTGATGAAGGGCAGAAACTCGAGGTAGCCCAGCAGCCTGAGGCCCGCCACGGCGATAAAGGCCAGCACGATAAGTCCGAGGAAATCGATATTGGTATGCTTCCTGACAAGCAGCAATACCAGCAGCATAATGCACACGTTCAGTGAATAGAGGATCAGCAGCGCCTTCTTCTTGGTAAACCCCTTTTCGAGCAGCTTGTGGTGTATGTGCTCCTTGTCTGCCTTCCCGAGGTCCACACCTCGATAATACCTCCTCAGGACCGCATACAGCATGTCCATAAGCGGAAGACTGAAGGCTATGAGCGGGACCATCATGGTGGCCATGGTCGCCGCCTTGTGCGAGGAAAATACCGAGATAGAGGCGAGGAAGAAGCCGATGAAAAGGCTTCCGGAGTCACCCATAAAGATCGAGGCGGGCGGGAAATTATATCTGAGAAACCCGAGCAGGCTGCCGGCAAGGATGGTATACACCAGTTGAAGGTGGATGTCGCTGATGCGACCCCCCCAGACGTTTATGAACACCGCTGCGATGACCTCGACAAACAGCTTCGTCCTGACCCTGGCTCCCCTGATATCGTCATATACCCCAATAAAAAATATGAGCGCGCAGCCAATAAGGATACCGACCATATTCCCGTGGAAACTGTCCCATCGGCCCCTGGTGAGCCAGAAGGCGACAGGAAAGAGAAAGGCCAGGAATATCCCGATCCCGCCCAGCCTGGGGAGGACGCCTTTGTGAGCCCTTCGCCCCGTCCCCTTATCGACAGCCCCCAGCCTGAAAGACAACGGCCTCATCAGCGGCACGAGCGCCAGCGCAAGCCCCAGAGAGACTGCAAAGTAGGAGAAGAAATAGTAAATAACTTTAACGGTCATTTCTTAAACACAGATTAAAAGATTAATAGGCTAACAGGCAAACAGGTGAACAGGCAAAGAGATTAAGAGAAACCTTTATCCTCTTACCCTCTTTTACCTTTTAGCCTTTAGAACATTTTACGTTTCCGAATAAGGCCATTCAACATATAAGAAATCTCCTCAGCGTTGTTTATCAGTCCCGAACATTTATCATTATCAATATGTCCAACCCCTGCGCGATATGCAATTGTGTCCTGAGTTCACCGCATGATCCCTTTGCTATGTATAGATAACGGATAAACTCCTTGTTTGAATTTCGCTCAAAACCTTCGGCTATATTTGAGGGAACTGAGACTGAAGACCTCGTTATCTGGTCTTTCAACCCGTAGTCTTTGCAATTTGAAAATCTTTTATATATCTCTACAGCCAATTTATACGAGCTTTTCCAGACTTCCAGATCCTCAAATCTCTTACTCATATCCCCTCCTGTTCCCCTTCTGTTTTTACTTTTTTCAATTTTTGTCTTTTATTCTTCTTATCTCTTATCCTTTTCGCCTATTAGCCTTTTCACCTCATTCCCCTATTGTCCTTTTTTGTCTTTTATTCTTTTAACCTCTTCACCTGTTACCCTATTTGCCTATTCACCCATTCACCGACCGACCTATTCACCGTCCTTTCACTTCCTCCATTCCGCCAGCCGCCAGGTGATAAAACGCGAGTAATTGTAAGGCAGCATCCAGTTCCTTCTGTCACCGTACAGTTCTTTTATGGCACAAGGCGCCGGCAACAGGGTCAGGAAGAAAGAGTGAATTATGGTCCTCCATTTGTCGAGCGCCAGTCTCGCGATCAACTTGTCTCTGTATATCTGACGATGGTAATCCTTCGATATATCGGGAGCAAAATATGCTTCAAGCGCCTTCGGGACTCTGCAGTCTATCTTTTCCAACGCTCCGTCCAAAATACCTATCGACGAAAGTCTGTCCGCGGTCTCACCCCAGAGCAGTCTGATCTGTGACATGGCGATATTTGTCGTCTTCACAAGCCCCGTCGTCTTAAGCTTCAACGCGAAACCATGCCAGTCAATCTCACTGTCATATTTATGCATTGTCCAGAGGATGTCGACAAGGATCTTCAGCTCTCTGAATGAATGGGAATGATGATGGACAAGCAACATGATCATCTTGAGCTCCGGGGACAATCTGCATTCGCCGTCGTCGGAGCATACAACTTCGTCCCAGATCTGCTCCGAAGATACATTGAAGAAATATGGAACGCCGAACAGCCAATGGATTTCGACAGGTATGTTCTCTTCAGGACTGTAAAATGTAGCATGGTGGATATGCGAAAAACAATACTCCACCGGCATCGAGCTGTCGATAGAATATCCGGCATCAGAGAGGGTTGAGGTGATCCTCGGAATATCGTTCCTTCGAACCAGGATGTCTATGTCGGCCGAGGTCCGGCTGTTCGGATCATTGTATATGTCACGGGCTATTGCATTTCCCCTCATCACCACTGTCCGCAGTCCCTCCCGTCTCAAAAGAGACACTACCCTGTTCTCCAGATCCTCCTGCCTGGCCGATAGTGCCGCACACTTCATGAAATATTTTTTCCCCTCTTCGAGGAACTTCTCCATGTCGCCCCCTACATTTCCGGAGAGATTCCGAAGCCGTACATGCATGAGGGCCAACATGTTATGCCTGATTGCGACCTCCCGCAGGGCGGTCAACTCCCGGGCATTCAATAGAGAACCGGCTGAAGGACTCGTTGGAGCCACTATTCTCAAAAAAAGCTGATATATCCGTTCTTCGGCGCCCCGATCCCCCGGCGCTGCCACAACAGGTCTCCTGATCGCCCGTCTGACGATCGAAAGAAAAATGAAGAGGCCGATCAACTCGAAGACGAGATAGTGACCCACTGACAGCCTGTATCCAAGTGTGTGCGGGAAATGGCCCATGAAAGACTCTATCTTCGCCCTAACGAACGGAATATGCGCTGTCGATGCAGGAGAATACAGGGGATACATCAGCGATTGCGGATTGACGTTGAGAAAATCCAGGGACGCGCTGAAAGCCGCCATTGCCGGATAGACGACGACTTTCCTATATGTGAGAGAAAGAACAAGAATCAACGCAACATAAAAGGGCAGGGAATGAAACAGGCCATGAAGAGGATATGAGGGAATTACCCAGTGGAGCACCCGGTCGAAGGCGTCCGGCACCAGGGCGACAGCAGACAGGAGAACAACTTCCTTCATGGAAAGGGGCTCCCTCTTACTGCGCAAGAGACTGTACGCACCGAGTGTAAAGCCCGTATGTCCGGCTATATACATCGCAAAGAAGTCCGGGTCAAATTAAGCCCATCATTGAATAGTGCGGTAAACTTCCTCTTGTGTCATTCCGGCTCGTCCGGAATCCTTCGGGGAGTGTAAGGTCGCAAGGATAATGTCTCATCTACTTCCGCGTCTTCTTCACCTGCTCTTCAATCCAGCGGAAGGTCACTTTCAGTCCCTCCTTAAGCGGCTGCGACGGCGCCCAGCCCAGTTTCTCACGGATCAGGCGGTTGTCGGAGTTTCGGCCCCGAACGCCCAGAGGTCCCGGTATGTGTTTCAGGTTGACCCTCTTGCCCGCGATATCCATAATGATCCCGGCAAGCTGGTTGATGGTGACCATCTCTTCGGAGCCGATATTCACCGGCCCCATGAAGCCGGACCTGGTAAGTCTGTTTGTCGCTTCAAGACATTCGGTTATGTAAAGAAAAGATCTCGTCTGCTTCCCGTCTCCCCAGATCTCTATCTCGCCGCCGTCCTCCGCCGTGGCGATCTTCCTGCAGAGCGCGGCGGGCGATTTTTCCCTGCCGCCCGTCCAGGTCCCTTCCTCACCGAAAATATTGTGGTAACGTGCCACGTGGACGTTCATCCCGTAATTCCTTGCATAGGCCATATAGAGCCGCTCGCTGAAGAGCTTCTCCCATCCGTAATCGCTGTCGGGCGCCGCAGGATATGTGGAATCCTCGGAGCACTTGGGATTATCGGGGTCCATCTGGTTGTATTCGGGGTAGACACAGGCGGAAGAGGAATAAAACATGCTGCCTATCTTCGCAGCCCTGCCCGCTTCGAGCATATTGAGGTTGATCATCGCCGAGTTGTGCATGATAGCCGCGTCGTTCTCTCCGGTGAATACGAAACCCGCGCCTCCCATGTCAGCGGCAAATTGATAGACCTCATCAAAAGGCTGGTCGGACACCTTGCTGCATAATACGGGGTCTCTCAGATCGCCGATCACAAAATCGTCGGCCTTCGTCCCGTCGAATTCCGGCTTTTTGAGATCGACCCCACGGACCCAAAAACCCTCTTTTTTGAGTTTCTTGACCATATGTGCACCGATAAATCCCCCTGCCCCGCAGAC
>JARRRD010000121.1:0-6617 GCA_037381085.1 Candidatus Sulfobium sp. | reverse complement strand
CTCATCATACTCTCCTTTCAGTAACCATGAATGTATTTGATAACCCGCAATGCACTATCACAAATTGTCATTCCCGCTTGTCGGGAATCCTTCTTACAGCCTTGCGAAGACGATGACGGACAAGCCGGCATAGCAAGCACAAGTAAAACGTGACGTCATTCTAATGGTCAGAGTGCTACTACCACCTTATTTTTACCTTCTTCATTTTCTTCTTCTCCTTACTCTCGCTCCTCAGCTGCCGGTCGAGAATGCCTATGTATGTTAAGACAGGCAGCATCACCATATAATCCACCCCAAATAACGGGCCGGACACCTCGGGTATGCTGCGGACGGTAAAGAACATAAGTATCCCTCCGCAGAGGATCAGCTGGACCCTTTGGCCGATCTTGTCGGCAAAGCCGCTCCGCAGCGTTCGGAAGAACATTCGCCATGTCATGATCAGACCCAGTACAAAAAAGGCTGCGCCTATGATACCGGAAGTAAGAAGGGCGTAAAGATAAGTGTTATGGGCATGTTCTCCCGACATCAGATAACGGTCTGCCTGAAACCCCCAGCCGACTATCGGCGACTTCTCGAAGATCACCATCCCTTCATCCCATACCCTTGTTCTTCCGGTCAGGGACTCCAACTGCGCCCTGCTCTGCGCCCGGTCGAGGTGTTCGTAAACACTATCAACAATGCTTTTCGGAAATATGTCGGAGAATAGTCCTGCAAAGAAGATCACCATCAGGACCGCGCCAAGGATTCTTGTGCGTTTTCCGAGAAACAGCATAATAAAAGCCAGTGAGAAGGCAAAAGCGAAGATCGCGCCCCTGGACTGCATCAGGTAGATGAGCAGAGCCGAATAAAAAAAGAGTACGCCCCAGCCAACCCGCTGCCATTTCGGAGCGCGCCAGAACAACACAAAGGCTATGACCCCGGGGATCGCGGCAAACCTGGCCATACCGGAGGAACGGGACATCGGCATGTCCGCCACGGTGGGGAGCCGGTTTATAATTCCATAGCCGGTCAAGCCGGTGTCGGAACTGACAAATAGAACGTCTCGCGCCACAAAAACAAGGATCGAATGGAACATAACCGTAATTACCCATGAAAGATAGTTGATCTGTAAAGACCTGTCGAGCGGGGCCTTACCCTTGAGATATATCTTCAAAGCACCTAAGGCTGACAAATAGGCAACAGCCCAGTAGGCTGCGCGCAGCGGCTCCGGGGAAAGGATGCAGGCGAAAGTCCCGACCAATCCATAGATTAGCCAGTACCGCACGTTGGCAGGTAATTTTGCGGAATCGCGACTGCCGAGAATTTTGAAAGCAGTGACAATCAGAACCAGATAGGGGAAGAGGGTACGAATATAGGTCAGCCACTCAATGGTGTTTTCCGGTTCTTTTCTCAGTACCCATGGACCTGTGTTGATGCTGAACCAGAGCATCACGTCTTGCCTTGTCTTCCCAGGAGAAATCTCTGATACGCCTCAAAGCCCCTGGCGCCAAGTGCCGGCGCAAGGCTTCGTCGTTTACCAAACGGAGAATTGCAGATGCCAGGTCGGACTGCAACTGACGTGGCGACACAACAGGGACCTTGATACCGCATTCGGCGGTGATCACATTCGAAAAGCCGCAGTGGTCCGGGCAGATAACAGGAACGCCCTGCGAAAGAGCTTCAAGCAATACCGTGGACGTCAGGTCTTTAAGGCTCGTGATCACGAATATGTGAGATTCCCGCACTTTCTTAAGTGCCTCGGCCCTCGGTAACTGGCCGTGCCAGACACATGAGTCATCAATTTTCAATCTCTTTGCCAATTTTTGCCATTTCACGGTGCACGGTCCGGCCCCAAGGATATCCAGTTTCCAGGCGACATCTGTCTGGATCGCAGACAGAGCCCTCAAGAGGAGCGGCAAAGCCTTTCCTGGCAGATGCTGGCCGCTCCACGAGAGCCTTACGGGTCTTCCCGGTTCCCGCACGGAGTATTGATCCAAGATTTCCGCAGGAGGGCCTATCTCGCATATCACTTCACACTCTTCGTCATACCATTTTCTTATTTCTCGCTCGATCCCCGCTGTTGCAGCTATTATTCCCCCACGTGCTTTTCGAAATGCCCTCTTGGGAGCGGACAGAAATACCTTTTCTAGTGTGTTTATGATATTACGCCCCGCATAATAGATAAAGCCGTTCCCGCCAAACATGGGAAGGAACCTCCAAGGGGTATTTTCAAGACCTCCAACAGGTCCCCAGACAAAAGGGATGTCCAGCTTCCATAAATGTCCGGGGAATCTGAAGCCAACGTAAGTCAGCTGGTGCGCCAGATCGAATTTGTGTTCATCATGAAGGTCGCGTGCAAGCCTGTAAGCCTCTCTCTGCCATAATCTGTATGCATAGTTCATTGCCGGTTTCAGCACAGAACTCTCAACGAATAGCCAGCCTTTTGTCGGAGCATAATGCCATAGCTTGTGAGGCACATAGAAGAATATCACGCGACTTGAAAGTGGGAATTCTTTGGAAAGGGCTTCTTCGATATCTCGACGATGAAACTCGGCAGTAATAACAAAAAGGTCATGATACTCTGATAGGGCCCTTACCCAGCCCCAGCCAACTCCCTCTTCAGAGCCCTTTAAGGGGTTACAGGCATACGCGGAAACAAGCACCTTAAGTCTTCGCCCCATGCCGTAATCTATCCGAGCTTTCTAAAATAGGCGTTAACGACCATTCCCATTCCGAAAGCCTCGAAGACCTTCAAGACGCCGTACAGGCCAATCCACACCCCGTCGCGCAACAAGGGGAAGCGAACAGCATCTCTGATCCTTCCTTTGTTGACCTTTGACACCGTTTCGATATGCTCCAGCCTGAACTGCCGACGGTCGAACAGGGCAATCAGCCCTCTCTTGCTGAAGAAATTCAGGTGCTCAGGAGGGCTTATAAACATATCACCCTTGCCCTGCACTCTCGACAAGGCAGACCCGAAATAGGGCACCGCGATAGCGGCAACGCCTCCTGCACAAAGCACCGTGTTTATATATTTGACCACTTCTTCGGGTTCAGTCACGTGCTCCAGCACTTGACTGAGCAGCACTACTTCAAAGGCCCCAAGATGACATTCAGCGTATTCTCTGTCAAAGAGGCAAGATTCGGGCTCGAAGCCATTCAACTCGCCAAATGCTTTCCGTGCGTTGGAATTCGGCTCACACGCACTAACTTCGAAGCCTGCTCGCAAGGCAGTCCTTGTAAACATTCCGAAACCGGCGCCAGCATCGAGAAACCTTTTTCCACTGGCCAGTTTTATGCACCTTTCGATAATCCGCCGTGAGTCCTGTCCTGAATCGGGGTAATATCGAAGATCGGACTGGAACGCCTGCTCAAGCGTAAGGTTGCTGTATGAAGCGTGCCGGTAGTATGCGGCCATCGCGGAAACATCCGGCCGGGGCCAGACATATGCAGACCCGCAGGAATTGCATCTGACTATAGGGTATTCGCCCTGTTCGGTCTTCTTTACGAAATATTCGCCCAGGGTGTCTTCCCGGCAAAAGATGCATGGCGACACCGACTTATTTACCAACATTGGCAATCCCGCCCATCGAAGTCTTCTTCCCAAAAAGCAGATTCTGAACAATAGCAACGCAGTTGCCGAGAGCCCGCTGAAATCCTGCGGGATTGAACGCCACCAAAGATGACCAGATTGTCATAACAAGACGCACCATCAACGCCAGGTAACACCGAGGCAAAGAGAGACCATGTTTTCTGACAAAGAAAAGCCTGTTAGAGACTTCCCTCTTCCCGAAATCATACATGCCGATCCTGCCTGAAGGCGAATGGTAATGGTAGAATCCTGCGTCGGCGACAACTGCCAATCTGTAATTTCTGCAGACCGCGTAACTGAAGTCGAGGTCCTCCAAGTAACTGTAACCCTCAAAGTATTCTTCAAAGCGGAATTCATCGAGAATACGCCTTCTCCAAACAGATGCAGTGCTAGGCAACCACTGCACGTAAGTCGTCCTTTCAACAGTTCCGATCATCGTCTGCCAACCTGACTTCATAACAACGCCTTTTCTTTTGCTGTATAAGCCAATCTCCTGGACAATTGATAAGTGTTTAAGTAATGTTGCGCCGGTTGGCACAAAATTCCTGAGATTAAAGCCACATCCACCCACGTCGGCCGACGCATCCTGCCAAAACTTGGTCATCGCCTCCATTGCGCCGGATTCCAGCACCACATCGTCATCCAAAAAACCTATCAAATCTATCCCTTCACTGACTGCCTTGATTCCCGCATTCCGCTGGGCAGAAGCCGAGGGGCGATCATGATAGATATACTTGATGGCCAGTGATGGGAATTCCTGAACGATGTTGTTCACCGGTTCACTACTGGAATCTACAATGACAACCTGGTCCGGGCGGCAAGATTGCGATTCCAGGCTTCCCAGCATCCTTCGGATGTCCTTGGGTCGATCTTTGGTCGCCACCACAAAGGCTATCTTTATCGCGCCGTTCGCCATTCAGTCGCTTAAAGAAGTCGATTTAAATCGGAGAAAATCGTCCACAACAACCCTTATTTGCTTCATGAAGTTTTCAGCCGAAAACAGCTTTGCCTGCTCCAACAGATGATCAGCAAGCTCCATTTGCTTCTTGCCGTTCCGCAAAACGGCAGCGATTTTTTCAACAGCATCATCAATGCTAACGTACACGAGAGACGGATGATTCACAATCTCTACTTGCCCCCCGATGTCAGGGACAAACGTGACACACCCCGCCTTGACCATTTCAGCAACTCCGATCCCGAATGCCTCACCGTGACAAGCATGGATGCCAAAACGATGTTGAGAGAGAAGTACCTTCTTTTCAACCCCCACGCGGAGTCCTTCAAATTCGATCCAGTCGCGCTCGTTCCGACAGATTTCATCAATAGTCCTTCCATATGAAGGATCGCCTGCACTGCCGATGATATGTAGGTGGATATCATGCCCTCTCCCCCTCACCAACCTGAGAATGTCAATGATACTCTCTATTCGTTTCTCGGGAGCGATACGACCGACACAGACAAAGCCGTTCTCTCTGTCTGTACTGGATACAGCCGGGAAATCGTCGACAACGGGAGGATAGAGTACTGGGACCTCTTTCTTGTATTTCTCCGCAATGACGCCTGCGGTCCATTTCGAGTTTGCCAAGATCAGGTCATCACCACCGAACAGGTTGCGACCAGAGGGTTTCAAGATGCTCCTTACGACTTTCGTATAGGCGCTCCGGTACGGAGAGTCCCTATGAAAGAGACCCCGCATGCCAGAGGGTGGAGGGTGTAGCCCCTTACGGATGCCCTCGTCCCAACAAAAATCTGCGATGCAATGAATTGCAGGTACGCCAAAATCCAGCAGGTTGTATGAGCTTATTAAGGCGTCAAACTCGGTTGCGATCTCCTTACAAAATCGCTGATAATACGCCCCTCGCAGCGCATCGCCGCCGTTAATAAACCGAACAAAAAAAGGCAGTTGGGCGCTACGGATTTTGAGATCATCCGGGCGCAGTGAAGTGCCGTAGAATTGATTTAAGGCTTCGAGGTCAACAGCACCGGTGGTGATAAGGGAAACATCATACTCGTCCTTCAACGCCTGCAAAGCCCACATGGTCCTCGCCTCTGATCCGCCCCGGCCAAGGTGAGGATGTGCTATACCGATCTTACGTCTTAGACTGACCAATGTCCGCTACTCGTATTTTCTGATCCCCGTTAATTCAAGCAGCACATGCCACACAAACTGAGGCCCCTCGATGAGGTCGCGTCTCCAGAGTTTCTTCGGCTCCTGAATAAACCTCCACAGCCATTCCAGGCCCAAATTTCCTAACCATAACGGCGCACGCTTTACCTTCCCACGATAGAAACCAAAACATGCTCCGACTCCAATTGCCAGTGGAACCTTTAGCCTGGACAGCCTTTCAAATATCCACCGTTCCTGTTTTGGTAATCCCAAGCCGACCCAGAGCACATCGGGCTTTGCACCGTTGATCATTTTTATGACCGCCTCGTCCTCCTGCTGAGTGAGCAGTCTGAAGGGGGCGAAAAGGTTCCCGCGACCTTAGGGCCAGGATATCTCTTTTCGGCCTTCCGGAACCCTTTGAGCCGCGACATCCAAACAGGCGAAATCCCATCAGGCACCCATAAGTCCGCTGAATTCAAAGCCCTTTTGAAATCGGGGTGCTTGCGGGATTTCCAGATGCCGTGAAAACCGGTGACGACAAGCTGATGACATGTGTTCTGCCACATTCATTGATCCAATGCTCTATCAGCGAGCATACTGCCGGAGTGTCGACCATGGAAATGCGGGAGCCGAGTATCTTGATTTTTGGAGAAGTGTCCAGCATGCCGAAATCTGCCTTGATTGATCCTTAGTTATACTATCTGATGTCGGGTAGCTCAGGTAAAGGGCCAGATGAAATACAATCCATCTATCAAGTTACAGCGTCAGCGTCTTGATCATCCAATGCTTTATTTCTTAAGACTTTTTCCGCACTAAAAAACAGAAAGTGCCACAGACAAGCAATTTTTCCGCATTTACGCGTGCGGGAGTTTTCCGCCTTATTTTTCCAACTAAGCTAATGGCGCGATTAAATGGTGATTCATTGTTAAACCAACGCGA
>JARRRD010000120.1:0-6705 GCA_037381085.1 Candidatus Sulfobium sp. | reverse complement strand
CCCCTTCTTCATGACAGGATTGCCGCGATATTTTGTGAAAGGACCCAGAGGGCTTTTCGATGTTGCATACCCGATTGCGTAGTCTTCCGTATTCGCTCCACCCCCCGAATAGAGCAGGTAATAGGTCCCCTTGTGCTTTAGCATCCACGGCGCTTCGGTGATGGCGCGATGGTTTTCCTCCCACCGCTCGGTCGGGTGGATGACGGGTACTGGCAGTCCCTTCTTGCGGACAGGGGATTCCATCGGCTGGACATAAATCCTGAAGGCCGGGAACCGGACATAATAGAGGTAATATTTGCCGTCATCGTCGAGAAACATGTCGGCGTCGATGGCGTGTTTTACCAGCGTGCCGAGGGCCCTGAAGGTGCCGTCGGGGCTGTCTGCAACGGCTACTCCGACCCTCCTGTTTACCGTGTAGTAGAGGTAGAACTTCCTGTCAGGGGGGTTGTAAATGACATCGGGGGCCCAGGCTCCGTGTCCGGAGGAGCGGAAGACTTTGGGACCTTTCTTCCAATGGACAAGGTCGGATGAAATGTATACGTCGTAGCTCCGGTTGTCCCCGGTGGGATAGAGATAGTACTTGCCGCCGTAGAAAATGACGGAGGGATCGCCGATGCCAACGGTGCCCATGAACGGACTCGAATATGTCTCGACGAGGACCGGATTGGTATAGGTCTCAACTGCGGTCGCAGTGCCCGGGAGGACAGCGCAAACCAGGCATATCAGAACGGCATTCATCATCCTCATCAGTTGTTGTCCCTCCTTAATATTTTACTTCATGCCGGGACGGACTGCGGAGAGATGGAAACGTCGGGAACCGGAAGGCGCTTCCCCGCAGGGCCTCTCCTTTCTTTCTGATATAATAGTATTCAAGGAGAGAGCAGTATGGGGAGCAGAAAGCCGGAGCCTCAAGACTTTTCATTCCATCCCTTTGAAGACCTGAAAAAAATCGTCGACGGAAAGGGCATAAAGCTCGTATCGGGACAGAAGCCCATCGAGAGGAAAGAGATCGTAAAGAAGGAAAACGACGATCAGGTCTTTGCCGACGCCATGAGGGAGGTCAGGGAGATAGAAGAGTTCAGGAGATTGCCGGTCCGGAGACGGAAGGTGCCCCCGGCCCGCAGGAAGTGCTCGACCGACCGGGAGGCACTGGATGCGCTCGAAGAGATAGTGGCGGGCAGGCGGCCGATGTACCTTCCCCACACTCAGGAGTATGTCGAATGGGTAAACCGTGATTACAGCGGCGACATAATACGGAAGCTCCATGAGGGGAAATTCTCCGTTCAGGACAGTCTTGATCTTCACGGCCTCGGTCTACGGGATGCCGAGTCTGAAGTCGCTTCGTTCCTGAAAGACTCGCTGATGACGGGGCTTCGGTGCGTCAAGATCATCCACGGCAGGGGATTGCGTTCACCCGGCGGTCCGGTGCTGAAAGACGCCGTCATGAAGATGCTCTCCGGACGCTTCAGGAAGAAGGTGATCGCTTTTGTGAGCGCGAGGCAATGCGACGGGGGGCTCGGCGCAATGTACGTGCTCCTCAGGTGACCTCGAAGCGTGCATGAGGACAGGCAGATAGAGGTAATAGCCTATTCGGGCTACAAGGCCGAAGAGAGTCCGAGGTTTTTCTTCCTCGACCGAGAGAAGATAGAGGTGCTCCGCATCCTGGGGATGTGGATAGAGGAGGGGGTCGAGGACAGGCGGAGGAAGAGGTTTTTCAAGATCAGGGCGAGCGACGGGTATACCCACACACTTTATTATGACGAAGGAATAAGGAACTGGTTCCTGTCGGGCTAGGAAAATCTCTCTACTTTAAGGTGTAGATTCCCTTGAGGATGAGGAGGACCCATGGGGCGCCGTGGAGAAACAGGTCGAACCAGTCTATGGGCCTGACGAGCTTGCCCTTGAAGAGCATCTGCAGTTTTTCCACGATATGCGGGGGAAAAAAAGGAGCAAGCCCCAAAGTGAGGCAGACAAGTATCAGGGTTCCCCATGACAATTTGGCGAGCATCTGTTCCATCGGGAAATTATAACACAGGCCCATGCCTGTATAATTTAATCGGAATGGAGACCATACCCGGACCTGAATGGCCGATTCTTCTGGCCGGCCGTACTTTAGGCTATAATAAACGGAGCGCGTGAGAGCCTATGGAATGCCTGAGCATATCGATTAAAGGGATAGTTCAGGGGGTCGGATTCAGGCCCTTCGTGTTCAATCTTGCCAATGAATTGTCCATCAGTGGATTCGTTACCAACACCTCGGAAGGGGTCATTATAAATGCCGAAGGCGACAACCTCGATCTCTTTATCGGGCGACTGAAGGCCGGTGCGCCCCCGCTGGCGAAAATAGTAAGCATGGAGTCCGTCCCCGCTGAATTCAGGGGATACACCGATTTTACGATAAGGGAGAGCACGGAGAGCGGAAGCTTCACCCTTGTTTCTCCCGACGTGT
Organism: Candidatus Sulfobium sp.; assembly: GCA_037381085.1. GTDB lineage: Bacteria > Nitrospirota > Thermodesulfovibrionia > Thermodesulfovibrionales > UBA6898 > JARRRD01. The sequence continues at coordinate 4,256 of JARRRD010000120.1, read as the reverse complement.
CCATATGCGATGACTGCCTCAGGGAGCTGTTTGACGGAAAGGACCGCCGTTATCTCTACCCCTTCATAAACTGCACAAACTGCGGTCCCCGGTATTCGATCACCAGGTCCGTTCCCTATGACAGGATAAACACCACGATGGGCCCCTTCAGGATGTGCGATGAATGCGCCTCGGAATATGGAGATCCGCATGACCGGAGGTTCCATGCTCAACCCGACGCATGCGGGAAGTGCGGGCCTGCCGTGACCTTGACAGGCGCCGATGCCTCGGGGTCCGATCCCGTGGCGGATGCCATAGGGATGCTGAAAGAGGGACGGATCGTTGCCGTCAAGGGACTCGGGGGCTTTCACCTTGCCTGTGACGCCGGAAACGGCGAGGCCGTGGGATGGATGCGACGGGGGAAGAGGAGGAGCAACAAGCCCTTTGGACTCATGGCCCCTGACGCGGAGACGGTGAGGAGCTTCTGCCTGGTTTCTCCGGCGGAGGAGGCGCTGCTCAGGTCCCCGCGGAGGCCCATTGTGCTTTTGAGAAAGAAGGAGGGAATCGGCCTGCCTGAGGCGATCGCGCCCCGCAACGGATATCTGGGCGTCATGCTCCCCTATACGCCCCTCCACTATCTGCTCTTTTTTCATCCATGCGGCGCGGCCGGGTCGCCGCGTAAAGCCCATTTCACGGCGCTGGTAATGACAAGCGGCAATATCAGCGAGGAGCCGATAGTGACCGACAACGAAGAGGCGGTGTCTAAACTGGGCGGCATTGCCGACGCCTTTCTACTACATAACCGGGACATTTTCATGAGAGTCGACGATTCCGTCGTGAGGGTCGCGGGCCCGGGGCCTGCCCCGGCGGCGGAAAGCGCAGGGCAGGGCGGCCGGACGGGCGGCAAAGATGACCTCCCGCGCCTTTCCTTCCTGAGAAGATCGAGGGGGTATGCGCCTGAGCCGATCCTCCTTGCCGGGGACGGTCCGGAGGTCCTCGGCTGCGGGGCCGACCTGAAGAACACCTTTACCCTAACGAAGGGACGTTTCGCCATACCCAGTCAGCACATAGGGGATATGGAGAACTTCGAGACTCTCAAATTCTTCGAGGAAACACTGGCCAATATAAAGTCGGTTTACCGGGCGGACCCGAAGGTGCTTGCCTACGACCTCCATCCCCGCTATCTCTCCACCCAGTGGGCTCTCAAGCAGGGGGAGAAAGGGGTGAGGACATTCGGCATCCAGCATCACTATGCGCACATCGCTTCCGTCATGGCCGAGAAGGGGATAAAAGAAAAGGTCATCGGTGTTTCCTTCGACGGCACGGGATACGGTCCTGACGGTTCCCTTTGGGGCGGCGAGTTCCTGATCGCCGGCATCGACGGGTTTGAGCGGGCCGCCCATCTGGCTTATATTCCGCTGCCGGGCGGCGAAATGGCGATAAGGGAGCCCTGGAGGCTTTCGCTCAGCTATCTGAAAGAGGCTGCCGGCGATGAAGTCTGGAAATACCTCGGGCCTGCCGGTTTTGTCGAGAGATATGGAAAAGGGAACATAGCCAATATACTGAGGATGGCGGACATCAAGTCCTTTTCACCTTTATCGTCCGGCGCGGGAAGGCTGTTCGACGCGGTTTCCGCACTGATCGGTGTCTGTGACAGGAACACCTTCGAGGGAGAGGCGGCGATCGCCCTGGAGTCTATAGCGGAAGAGGAAATTCGCGATGACTATCCCGTTGACATAAGGTTTCAGGACCCGATAACCATAGATTTCTCTGCGGCGATACTGCGCATACTTGCAGACATGGAGCGGGGGGAGAGGGAAGGCGTCATATCGGCGAGGTTCCACAACTCTGTTGTCACCTCCATCGTGAGGGTCGTACGGACGCTTTCTTCGATGCACAATATCATGAGGGTTGTCCTGAGCGGCGGTGTCTTCCAGAACATGTATCTTCTGGGCAGGGTGCAGCAGTATCTGAGCGACCTGGATGTGTACATAAATGAACTCGTTCCATGCAATGATGCTGGAATCTCGCTTGGTCAGGCATATATAATGAGAGAGCGCATGAGAAAGTGACGGCTGCCGGCCTATCGCAAAGGGCATGGGGGAGAGGTACACCCTGATGCTGCAAAACGGCGCGGAACTTCCACGGCTGAGTGCTGAGAGCTGATAGCTTCTTTTGAAACCTGGTATGAAGGAAATAACGGGCATAATCAGAAAGTATATGAGCGAACTGGGAAGACCGGTCAGGCTGATGGAAGTCTGCGGCACCCATACGGTCGCCATCTTCAGGCACGGCATCCGGGGGCTCCTTCCGGACGGGCTGATGTTACTCAGCGGGCCGGGGTGTCCTGTCTGCGTCACGTCGATCAGGGACGTGGATACCGCCGTGGAGTTGTCCCGGCGTGAAGGTGTTGTCCTCACGACCTTCGGTGACATGATGTTCACAAGACCGTTCCGCCGGCATTGAAGGCGCTCCTCGATTCCGGGGATGTGCGGGTGGACGGGTTCATTCTTCCCGGTCATGTCTGCACGGTCACGGGGACCGTACCATACGGCTTCATAGCCTCGGACTACGGGAAACCGGCTGTTGTCACGGGATTTGACGCCGGCGACATACTTTCCGGCATGGCGATGCTTCTGCGTCAGATCTCGGCGGGAAGACCTGAGGTGGAGATACAGTATTCAAAGGCGGTAAAGGAGGAGGGTAATCCGAAGGCGCTGGCTGTCATGGAGGAATGCTTCGAAGCGGACGATGCGGTCTGGAGGGGGATCGGCATGATACCGGGCAGCGGTCTGAGACTGAGGGAAGGATACCGGGGCCGCGACATCAGGTCCGTCTGCGACGTGGTGGTGCCGGAAGCGAGCGAGCCGAAGGCGTGCTCCTGCGGTGAGGTGCTGAGGGGGATAAAGGTCCCTACCGACTGTCCTCTCTTCGGAAAGGCATGCACTCCCGAGAAGCCCGTGGGCGCGTGCATGGTGAGTTCCGAGGGAAGCTGCGCCGCTTATTACAAGTATCGTTCGATTTTATGAACCCGGGAAACGGCATATGTGAAATTCTTTTTGTTTTTGGGTGCGACTTGTCAAGGCAGAGCGAGGTGAATACTTGGAACTGATACAGATGGGCCATGGAAGCGGCGGCAGGATGATGCACCGTCTGGTCCGGGATTACTTCGCTCCTGCCTTCGATCTGAAGACCCTCAACGATTCTGCGGTTATAGACGGTTTTTCGCCGGGAAGGCTTGCGGTCACGACGGACTCCTACGTGATATCCCCGCTGTTCTTCCCGGGCGGAGACATCGGGGTGCTTTCGGTCTGCGGGACCGTTAACGACCTTGCTGTCTCGGGGGCGCGGCCAATGTATCTTACAGCGGGCTTCATCATTGAAGAGGGCTTTCCCCTTGACGACCTGGAGAGGATCCTCCGGTCGATGAGGGCCGTTGCGGACGAAGCGGGCGTGAAGGTTGTGGCCGGCGACACGAAGGTGGTTGACAGGGGGAAGGGCGACGGGGTATTCATAAACACCGCGGGCTTCGGAATAGTTGAAGACGGCGTGGACATTTCACCACTTAACATGAGGCCCGGCGATAAGGTCATTGTGAGCGGGTCGATCGGGAACCACGGCGTTGCGGTCATGGCGCAGAGGAACGGCATAAGCTTCGATCCCCCTCTGGCGAGCGACGTGCGCCCCCTCAACGGACTTGTTGCCGTGATGCTTGAAAAGACGGACAACATACGGGTGATGAGGGATCCGACCAGGGGAGGGTTGGCCACGACGCTGAAGGAGTTTGCGAACGATTCCGGGCTGGGCATAGTCATCGAGGAAGGCCTCGTGGAAGTCAGACCCGGTGTGAAGGGCGCATGCGATCTTCTGGGACTCGATCCTTTATATATCGCGAACGAGGGGATACTTGTCGCGGTTGTGGGGGCCGCCGACGCGGGCGCGCTCGTCGACGAAATGAGGAAGACGGAGGCAGGCGCAGACGCGGCTGTTATCGGCGAGGTTGTGGAGATCCCGGCCGGGACCGTCTTGTTGAAAACAGGGATCGGCGGTAGTAGAATAGTTGACATGCTTACGGGAGACCAGCTGCCGAGGATATGCTGAATGCGGAAAGGACGGAGGGAATCCGATGGGCGAGACTGAGAAAGTTGTGGTGAGACTGAACGACGGGGGCCTGCTTAAGGGCAGTCTGAGGGATTTTTCGCCGGGCCTGCCGGAGCTGTCTCTTGAGGAGGATGCGACGGCAAGGACCCTGCCGGTCAGGCTTGAGGACGTCAAGG
>JARRRD010000119.1:0-6082 GCA_037381085.1 Candidatus Sulfobium sp. | reverse complement strand
GATACTCTTCGTGTCCTTTCCCCGCGACGAGAACTACATCGTTCTCCCGGGCAATAAGGACGGCCCTCCTGATAGCGGCCTCTCTGTCCGGTTCGACAAGGTAGTTTTTTCGTGTAGCGCCGGCTTCGATCTCTTCAATGATTTGCCGTGGACTCTCTGACCGGGGATTGTCGGAAGTCAGGATAACAAAATCGCTCAACCTCGTTGCAATCGAGCCCATCGTGAACCTTTTACCCCTGTCCCTGTCCCCCCCGCAGCCGAAAACCGTGACGATTTTACCGTCTGTCAATCCCCTGGCGGTGTAGATCAGCCTTTCCAGTGCGTCCTCCGTGTGGGCATAATCAATAACGGCGAGGACCCCCTGGCCGGCGTCGACCTTCTCAAACCTTCCTCTTACCGCCATCGAGTTCCGGATTCCCTCGATTATGGTCCTCCAGGGTACGCCGAGACATGCGGAAACCCCTGCGGCCGCAAGGATGTTGTATACGTTCGGCAATCCCATCAGAGGAGAGACGGCGCCGTAAGTCCTTCCGCGCACGTTGATTTTGAACCGGAGCCCCCCGGAGGAATTGTCGATGTCCGTGGCCCTCAGGTCGGATCCCGATTCAAGGCCATATGTCAGCATCCTTACGCCGCCGCTCATGCCGGCCAGCAGCCTCCTTCCATAGGGGTCGTCGACGTTTATCACGGCAAATCCGTTACTGCCCAGCAGTTCTCTGAACAATCTCTCCTTCGTCCGGAAGTAGTTATCCATGGTCCCGTGGAAATCGAGGTGGTCCCTTGTCAGGTTCGTGAAGACAGCGGCCCTGAACGTCGTTCCGTCAACTCTTTTCTGCGCAAGCGCATGTGACGATACCTCTACCGCGACGTGGGTGCACCCAGAGGAGATCATGGTCCGGAGCATCTCCTGGAATTCAGGGGCTTCCGGAGTCGTGTGCGGTGCGGAGTATATCTTATCGCCCGCCATGTACTGTATGGTGCCGATCAGTCCCGCCTTTCTGCCCCAGGACTCGATTATGGATTTCATCAGGTATGTCGTGGTTGTCTTTCCGTTCGTGCCCGTGACGCCGGCCACCGTCAGGGCTTCGGAAGGCCTCATGAAGAAATTATTGGCTGCATAGGCCATCGCCTCCCTGCAGTCCCCGACTCTTATGAGGCAAAGAGACGCTCGCTCTTCCGGTGTAATACACGCAGATGTAACGGCTTCCGGGTTGTCATATATCACGGCGGCGGCGCCTCTTGCGACGGCGTCACCTATGAAATGATGGCCGTCCGTCTTGTCTCCCCTTATGGCGACAAAGAGATGGCCCTCGGCGACCTTCCTTGAATCATAGGATATACCGCTGATCTCGGTTCCCGCATCTCCCCTTATACTTATTGTCCTGACTTCCTTCAATATCTCCTTCAGCCTCATTTCGACACCAGGAGAAGGTTTCTTTCGGGTGCGTCGTCGCGCGGCACATCCAGGTACGAGAGGGCCTGGTCGGCGATATTCCGGAATACCGGCCCCGCCACGAGTCCCCCGTACCTGATCCCTTTCGGCTCGTAGACGACGACGATAACGGCGAACCTCGGATCATCAGCCGGAACGAAGCCCACAAAGGAGCTTACATATTTGGTTTTCGAATATCTTCCCGTCTTCGGGTCTATAACCTGGGCCGTGCCTGTTTTCCCCGCCGCCTCATTGCCGTCGACCTCTGCGTCCGGCGCCGTACCGCCCTTTTCGACAACGGTCTTCAGGATATTCTTGAAAAGGCGCGCCGTTTTTTCCGAGATGACCCTTTTCAAAGGTCCCGGCGTGAAAGAGTAAACTGTTTTGCCCGTGTGCGTCCTGATCTGCGCCACCACGTGGGGCCGGACCAGGTAGCCTCCGTTGGCAACTGCCGAATACGCCCTCAATATCTGAAGGGGTGTAACGGCGACCTCCTGTCCTATGGATACCGCCGCGATCGACGTTGCAGACCATTTGTCGGGCTTTCTGATCCAGCCGGAGACTTCACCCGGGAGATCAATCCCCGTGAGGTCGCCGAACCCGTAACGTTTTGCATACCTGTAAATCTTCTGCCTGCCAAGCCTCATGCCGATCATCGTGGTCCCCACATTGGAGGACTTCTGAATCACCTCTTTGAAGGTAAGTACGCCGTGTCTTTCGGCGTCGTGTACGGCGTGACCCCCCACCACGATATAGCCCTTGCTGCAGTCGAAGGTTGAGTTGAGGCTCACCGCCTTCTCCTCCAGAGCGGCGGTCCCCACCACTATCTTGAAGGTGGAGCCGGGTTCATAGACGTCGGTGATCGCCCTGTCTCTCATCTCATTCCTGGTTGCACGCCTGAGATTGTTCGGGTTATAGGTCGGCCTGTCTGCCAATGCAAGTATTTCGCCGGTGAAAGGGTCCATCATGATTGCAGTGGCCGCCTTTGCCTTCCATTTTGACATCGCGCGGTCCAGTTCCCTTTCAACTATGTATTGGAGACCCTCGTCGATGGTGAGTTGGATGTCGTCGCCTTTCGATTCCAGGTTTGCCCCGGAGGAAAGGAGGTTCCCGCTTGCGTCCCGTGAAAAATAGACCTTTCCCCCGGCGCCCCTGAGGTATTTGTTGAATTTGAGTTCCAGTCCCTCAAGCGGCTGGTTGTCGAGACCGACAGCACCTATCACGTGCACTGCCAGGCTTCCGTTGGGGTAAAGGCGCTTTGCCTCGGGGATGAAGCCGAACCCCTGGGCAGGCGTCTCGCTGGCCCGGGGCCCCATGCCCAGCACCACTTTGACTCTTCTTACCGTATCGGGACGGAGCTTTCTGTCAAGCCACATGAAACTTCTGTTCTTTTCGAGTTTTGCATTTACCATGGCAGGCCTCATGTTCAGCACCGAGGACAACTTTCTTATCCTTTTCTTGTCGATAGCCGCTTTCTTTGAATCGCAGTAGAGGGATTCGAGTTCGACATTGACCGCAAATGCCCTGCCCCTTCGGTCATAGATATTTCCCCTCATGGCCTGTATGTCTTCCGCCGTTACCTGCTGCACCTTGGCCTTCTCGGAGAGGAGTTTGTGGTCAATAAGCATCAGGTCGACAAGGCGCAAGAATATGACCATGAAAGCGAAAACCAGCGTGGTGTTTAATATGATGGTCCTTTTCCTGTTCACATAATTTCACCGTGTCTGAAAAGTCCTGCTCCCTTTGTTTCATTGTATGCGTCTATTGAAAGATACATTATAAGGCGCCGGCCCTTTGCTCCTCTTTATGTGGACTACCTTGATCCTGTCCGGGAATACGTATTCGTTGTCGGCATATCTCCTGGCAACGGTCTTTCCCTGCAGGGATGTGTCGATTCTTTCGAGTGACATGAGTTTCGCCCTGTCTGCAAGGAGAAGCTTCATGTCCGTGAGGGCACCCATCTTTTTTTCTTCGAGGTCGTGTATCTTGTAGTTTACTTCAACTATGCTGGACCTCAGCCATATCAGTCCGAACAGACCGAGGAGCAGGCAAGCTGCCAGAAGCGGTTTATACAGTAATGATAGCATATTGGTGTTAGCTTTAGGGCGGATCATGTTCTCTCTGCTCCTCTCATTTTTGCACTCCTGGAAGAAGGGTTTTCCCGGATTTCCCTTATGCCGGGCGTGACCGGCTTCTTCGTCAGGGGTTTCAGTGTGCCCGTGCGGGCGTTTTCCCTGATGAAGTTCTTGACTTCACGGTCTTCCAGGGAATGGTAAGAGATCACGCAGAGCCTTCCCCCGCTTTTCAGTATTTTCAGGGAGGCGTTCAGTCCCTTCCGGAGTTCTTCAATTTCGCCGTTTACCTCGATCCGGAGGGCCTGGAACGTCTTCGTGGCCGGGTGTATCCTCCCTCTCCTGCCGACGGAACGTGAAACAAGACCGGCGAGTTCGGAGCAGGTGGCGATCTCCCCCTTCCTTCTCTGCATACCGATGGCGCGCGCTATCCTGGGAGCCCTGTGCTCCTCGCCGTAATCTTTTAGTACCCTTATGAGGTCCTTTTCGGAATAACCGTTCACTATGTCCCAGGCGGAAAGACGCTGTGTCCTGTCCATCCGCATATCGAGTCTCTCGTCTGAAAGAAAGCTGAACCCCCTGCCGGATTCCCTGAGCTGCATCATCGATACACCGAGGTCTAACAATATCCCGTCGGCCTTCGCGGCCCCCGCCGACGCAAGGATGTTTTCCATTTCAGAAAATCTGCCTTTCTTAAGCTGTACCCGGGGGTCTTTCAATCTTTCCTCCGCCGCACGGAGGGCAGCGTCGTCTCTGTCGATGCCTATCAGTCTGCCGTCACTGCCGATCATTTTCAAAATCTCCTCCGAATGCCCGCCAAGTCCCACTGTTGCGTCTATATATGTCCCCCCCTCACGCGGCGAGAGAAGGTCGATAACCTCTTTGACGAGTACCGGCTGATGCCGCGTCGTCATCTATAAGCCATATGACGCGAGTTTTTCTTCCACTGCCCTTCTGTCGATTCCCGCGGGATTAACCGCGGCTTCCCATTCTTTTTTGTCCCATAACTCAATTTTTTCTATCAGCCCCACCATCACAATGTCGGAATTCAATCCGGCGTCCGCCCTGTGTGCGGCAGGTATGAGGATCCTCCCCTGCTTGTCCATTTCCACTTCCTGGGCCGAAGCGATGACCCTTCTCATGAAGAACCTCACTTCTTCATGCATCCTGGGAAGTTGCCGGACCTTTTCTTCGAGCCTGTTCCATTCCTCCTGCGGAAAGATATGGAGGCATTTATCAAAAGCCGCGTTGACTACATACAGTTTCGGGTTATAATTGGAGGTAATTGTTTCCCTGAAAGGAGCGGGTATGATGATTCTCCCCTTTGGGTCTATGGTGTAATAGTATTTTCCGGAGAAAGCCGGCACATATATTGTGTGGATAGAACGAGGGGCAACCAGATGTAGAAGTATAACGTCAGTTAATTTAGTAGTCTAAATTAAAATTAGGGACACATCCCAGTTTTCTTGACATGCTGAGTTGCAGCCGATAAAATCACTCATGCCGAGGATCGGGCGCGCGGTGGCGGTGGGATATCCGCACCACGTAGTTCAAAGGGGCAACAATCGGGAAGCAGTCTTTTTCGAAAAGGAAGACCGAAAGCAGTATCTCTCGCTGTTGAAGAAATATGCTGCAAAGTGGACTTCTCCTGTAATGGCATACTGTCTGATGACCAACCATATCCATCTGCTGACGAAACCGGGCTCGGAAGAGTCGCTATTTAAGATGATGCAATGCCTTACCCTGTGCTATACGCAATATGTCAGCAGAACCTATGGACGGACTGGGCGATTGTGGGAAAGTCGCTATCATTCCTGCATTGTGGATCAAGAGAAGTACCTGTGGGCGGTTTCCAGATATATCGAGCAAAATCCGGTACGGGCCGTTTACTGCGCACCGATGCACCCAGGAAAGAAATTGAGCGATTGCGATATGCCACAAGAACGGGAAGACCTTTCGGCACCGAGGCGTTCGTGGTCGAAATGGAGAATAGACTTGACAGAAGGCTCCTGCAGCGACCGAAGGGAAGGCCAAGAAGGGAATCATGTTGAAAAATGGGATGTGTCCCCATTTAGCCACGATATTGATGTAGTTCGTGTATGCGCCATTTATGTGGTGCATTGCCCGGCTGAGATTTGTCTCTGGTGTCTGGATCAGCAGATGGTAGTGGTTCGTCATGAGTACATAGCCATGGACCACAATCCCGTATTTCTTCTCAGCTTCCCTCAGGTATTCCAGAAACTTTTGATAGTCTCTCTGCGCCGAGTAGATGTTCTTCCGCTCGTTCCCCCTGGCGGTCACATGGTGAAAGGCCTTTTCGAACTCAAGTCTGAGCGGCCGTGCCATCTCCATTCCCCCTGATTGCACTTTTTTTAAGGGCTATCAGAGATGATGTCCCATGTCAAGGGCTGACCCCTTTCCTTTCCGGTTATCTGCCCTCTCTTTTTCGCCTTGAAGTGGATCATCCTCTCGTGGGCGGGGATGGTGATAGCCCCGCCGAAGTTGTGAATGACACCGTATTTCTTGTTCGTGCCGACACCGGCCTTGTCGTCTGAAAATTTGGCCGGCAGGTTCTAAT
>JARRRD010000118.1:7935-10297 GCA_037381085.1 Candidatus Sulfobium sp. | reverse complement strand
GGAATTTCGGGAAATGCTTGATCAAATCCTGATTGAGATAATAACAGTGATGACTGATGCGGGTCTTGTTCCTTGTAGAATGACTTTCTGAGCCTGGACTCCCCTCCGGTCAGCTCCCGCCCCTCATCTGGGCCAGTATCTGCTCCAGTGCCTTCTGGTCGGGGGTAACAAACGGGGTCGAAGCGGGGACGCCCGCAAGCAGCTCCAAGAGCCGCTCCGTTCTTCCCAGCGCCGGCGGCAAGTGCGCCGAGAAGACCGTTTTCGGGCCGATCTGACGTATCCTGTCCAGCGCCTTGATGAATCCGCCCGGCTCAACCATGTGGACCCATGGGCTGTCGGCACTGGCCCAGCCGATCATGCCCTGGGCCAGGTCCCCTTCTGCAACATCATCGGCATTCTGAGCCGGCGACGGGATGATGGCACCAAAGAAGTCTGCCGAAAAGAAGGCCTCCGACTTGTCATCATAAACACCGATAGTAGTCGGGTTATCGAACATGGGCGGTCTTACTGCGGTCAGCGTACGGTCACCCGCACTGATGCTGTCTCCCGGATTCAGCCAGTAAACCCGGTCCATGGGGACGGGCCAGGCAGTGCTCATCCTCAAGGCCGCCAGGGAGTTAAGGGCAAGCCGCGCTCCCGGCGCTGCTTCAAGGACTCTCTGAATATTGCCGGTGTGGTCGGCATCATCGTGAGTAAGCCATACCCACTTCAGGTCATGAGGATCGATGACCCATTCGAGGGCCTTCATGAACTCCCCGCCGTCAATTCCCATTCCCGTGTCCACAAGTACCGGCTCTTTGGCCTTGATGACGAAGGCATTTACCGGGAGGAACCCCATGCCGGGGATCGGGAAATGCGCGGGAAGGACTTCGATATCCGGAATGGCTCTATGGGGTTTATCCATCGGAATCTCCTTTTCTGGCTGTTCCCAACTCAGACTCTTCCGCCATTGCACGAGTTAGGCGAGCCTGTCTATAATTCCGATGTTACCAGATTTGACGATTTATGCAAACAGGGGATGTTTGGATGATGAACGGGGAGGGAGTGTAACACTCCCTCCCCTCAGATATCGATGTTACGCGCCTCGAGAATGAATAAAGGGACAGGCTACTTTTTGAAAACATCCCGTGAATGTTGAACAGAGCCGCCGGTGCCTGATCCGATTCGCAGAGGCACACCACCGCATTCGTACCCCGCGCCACAGAACAGATACTCCCTGAACTGCCGCTCCGAACCCTATTTCGCCCTAAGGGTCTTTGCCGCCTTGTTCAGATCCCTGGAATTGACCCACAGGATCGCACCGTAGCGGCCTTTACCCGCCGACACTGCGTCTATCGCCGTCACGTTGATCTTCTGTTCAGCCAGTTTTCCGAGCAGACCGGCCACGGCCCCTTTCTTATCGTCCCCCTGGACCAGGAACCCGAATTTCTGCGGACGAGTCTTGATCTTTGAGGCCCTGACTGCCTTCTTGAAGACAGCCACGTCCTCCGGGACGATATCGAGCTGCGCTTTCCTTCCGCTCGGAAACCCCGTGAACGCCAGCATGTTCACGCCAGCCTCTGCCAGGGCGCTCAGCACGCATGCGCCCTCACCGGGCTTGTTCGGAACGTCCACCGCATAGTACGCCACCTTCTTCACAACCGTCGCCATAGCAAACACCTCCTTTCTCACAGTATATCATTTACTTCTTCGACCGCAGCTTCATCGTCTCACCGGCAACCATGAGGGACTGAAAATTTGACCTCCTCCGCGAGGCGATCCATTTTCAAATATTGCCTGAGATCCCGTTTGTCCCCGCAGCTGTCTATCCCCGCTTTGAATCCTGTATAATCTCATGATGAAATGGCACCTTGAAGCCCCACGTTGTCAATGGCAGTCTCATTAAACAAATATGGACAACACAACACTCATAGGATTAGCAGCAGGCCTTTTCACTACCATTTCCTTTTTGCCCCAGGTCATCAAAGCGTGGAAATCAAAATCAACCAGAGATATCTCTATAGGTATGTATATCGTTCTTGGTCTTGGTCTGTTGATGTGGGTCTTCTACGGCTTTGCAATAAATTCCACGCCAATAATTATTACCAATGCTATCGGCTTGACTTTAACGCTTCTGGTTTTGGTTTTGAAGATAAAGTACGGCTGACAATACCTCTTGACACCCCCGCAATGGGACCAGTTCCACAACCCCAAGAACCTATCCATGGCCTTAGTCGCCGAAGCCGCCGAACTCCTCGAAGTCTTCCGGATGATCGGGGAATATGGACACATCCGGTGCGGAGTCGGTCTTTACTTCCCGGCCATTAAGCGGCTGACAAGATCCCGCATCGCAGGGGAAACGAAGAGCTATGGGGTCGCGTCT
>JARRRD010000118.1:0-7877 GCA_037381085.1 Candidatus Sulfobium sp. | reverse complement strand
AAAAAAAGACCCGCTACTCCACAGCCCATCTCTCCGCATACCGGTTCGAGCCGAACTCTAACGGTCTTGTACTCAAGAATAGATTGGGCATAACGATTTCTGACAAAATTGACCAAAGCGAGAAGGAAGAGCAACTGCGAGCGACCGATGAGCTGACAGATATCTTCAACATAAGCCACCGCTTTACGGCCGCCGACATTTGTAGTTCCTTACCCCCCACCCCCAGCCCATTGCTCCTTATCTCCTCATCCGGTTGAAGGGCTGGCCGATATGTGATAGAATTTCTGAAAAGTTTAGGACAGGGGAGGTCTCATGTTTTCCAAAACAAAGGTTGGGGTAGCAGCAATCATCACTCTTATATCTGTTCTGCTGATTCCCGTCTCCGGTTTTGCCGGCAGCAGCGATTTTGCCTTACACAGCGGGATATCCTCGCTCTTTGGGGCGGCGGGCGAAACATACTTCCATTACAAAACGGATCTCGAGGCGCCGAGCAGGGTCCTTCTTGGAACAGTTGTGGGGAGCCTTCCCGGACTGGGGAAGGAGCTGACCGACAACGAGTTCAGCGGCACCGATATGGCGGCCGATGTTTGCGGCGCCTTTCTCGGGGCGCTGATAGCCAATATCGTGAACACCAGATTGAAGGTGAACGTCGAACGTCATGCGGGTAAGGCAAGCGTCTTGCTGACGTATAGCTTCTGAGAAATTCTGATGTTAGAAACCCGGGACACATCCCATATTCTCAAGGTAATATCAGTTGTTTCTTCTGTCTCCCCGAGGGACTGAGGCGGAGGGGCCTGCCCTTGACATTGCACAGAAAGTTAATCTAATAAGTCGTTATCGGCGAAATCGACTGCGAGAAATCCCAAGTAAAGGCTCGGGGGTCCGCCCTTGACATTGGAAAAAAGCGAGAACTATGGATCAGCATCGAACCCTGAGGGGCGGGGGCAACCCCTAGCCTTCAGATTGATTGCGGAGAATTGCGGGAAAGAAAGAGCAAAAGCATGATCATCCATTGCACTCAAAAACTTGCCATGGAGCTCTCGGGAGTATCGGCGGAGACACTTATTGAAACCAGTCCTCTGAAAAAGCTGTCAGGCAGATTACAGGGATTCATAAGGGCGACAAGAAAAGCGCTGAGCTGAAAGCACGACTTGGCGCATAAGGGAATCGCACCGCCGCTATCCTCGCTGCAGGTCACGAATTGCCGGCTGTTTTCTCGGAGTTTCCCCGGCCTCTTACAACAATGTCAGGAATGGTAAGGGGTAGCCGCCTATTTTCAACCGGGAATCTTCATTCCCTATATGAGCTGGCCTTTGCGGACTTCCAGCCAGACGTCGCGCCGGCGACCTCCTCATAGAAGTCCGAAGCGCAGCTGATTCGAAAGAGGCTGCGGAGTATGAGCGAAAATTAATGCTGTAGAATGCGGACAGAGGGCAAGAGTCAATAGTCAAGTCTGCCCCACCCCTTCCCACGTTTTTCACACAAGAAACTGCAGGAAAGGCAAAAGCTAAAAAAAGGTTGTTAAGCATCGTATTGACGCAGTCCTTCGCAACAATTCTCTTCCTGATTTTCGTCGCGCCTTCACGTCTTCACGGCGCATTTTAGTTCCGGCGCGCCGGAATCAATTATATTCTTCATGCTGGCCTCCGAACACATGGTGGATGATTTCCCACGCGGTCTCTTCGATGGATTTGTTGGTGGTATCGACGACTTTCCAGATCCGGTGCTTCTTGCTGAGGTCCCGGACATACTCGACCTCGGCAAAGACCTTCTTGAATTCGCTGTAGCTCGGCGGGAGCGAGGACTTTTCCTGGCGCACCCTCCTGATTTTCTGAAGGACCTCGGGATCGATTACCAGACAGACGATCTTGCGCTGATCGATTTCGAAAAGCTCTTCGGGCAGGGAGATGCCCGGAGCGATCGGGACATTGGCGACCTTGTAGCCCTCCTGGGCCAGAAAGAACGAGGTCGGGGTCTTGGACGTCCGCGAAGGTCCGACGATGACGACGTCCGCGCCATCGAGGTGCTTGGCGTCCCTGCCGTCGTCGTGTCCCAGCGTATACTCGATCGCGTCGATGCGTTTGAAATATCGTTCATCGACCTTTCTGAGCAGGCTCGGCGTTTCGAGCGGTTCCATCCGAAGATAGGACGCGAGGTTGTTGATCAGCGGGCCCAGAATGTCGAGATGAAGAATCTTGTTTTTCACGCAATAGGCGGTCGCATAGTCGCGCATCTCCTTTTTGACAAAGGTAAAAGCGATAAGGGCCTTGTCCGACCTGGCCTGATCGAGGACCTTTTTGAGCCTACCCTTGGAATCAATGTCGTGGAAAAGCATGATCTTGATGTGGGTGCGTTCAAACTGCACCAGGGCTGCCTTCAGAATATGCAGACCGCTCTGGCCCGTGGCGTCGGAAATAATGACGATTCGTTTTGCGGACATATTCACCTCGATGGTAGTTTACCCTAACCCCGGCCGCGACGCACACGCGTCATGCCGCCCGCGGCCGATGCAAGTAGCGTTGTGAAGTCGTACCGTGGAGTATCAGTCATAAGGCGGGAAAGGGCAAGAGGCGGTGGGGTCAGGTCTTGTTTCTTGCAAACGTGAGTAAATAGTAAATTGGGGTCAGATCTCATTTGATGACACAGGAGACTCATGGTTGTCGGCACGTGAGCGAACCAATACGTTAAAGCCCTGCCCTATTTGTATATCAACGGATATTCGCCGGGTTTTTCGAGTGACTTTATCTCTATATCGCAATCGAGTTCTTTCCAGCGAAGCTGCCCCGGCCCAATGACCTTCATGGAATAAATTTCTTTTACAGTCGCAACTCGAAATACGGGGTAATCATGAAAAGATATGAAGTATTCTCTGCCTTCATAGAGAATCCAGAATCCGCTCTTGCCGATATTCGTAACCTCACCGGCCAAAGTGCTTTTTCCACGAGTCTTTAAACTCATTTTCTTTCTCCTCTATAATTTCCGTTATCTACTTCATCTCCTTCGTTGAGAGATGATAATACTCCGCAAGCGCAATGATAGGCTCCAGCCAGAACTTTGCAACGCCGCCAGTAGACTGAACGTGCACATGCATCCTCTTTTCCTCTCTGCTGTTAAAGAAAAACCTGTATTTCCCATATATCAATATTGTAGGAGGCATTGCTCAATTATATCACATCGCCAAAACGGCAGAGGATCGCAACCGGGACCAGTTCCACAGTCAACATAATCTCTCCATGGCCCTCGTCGCCGAGGCGGCCGAACTCCTCGAAACCTTCCAGCGGCTGATGCGAACTCCCCCGACAGCGGCAGAAGAAGGCGGATATTTCGGGTAGGGATTGTTCTCCGGCAGAGACTTCTTCTTCACGATCGTTTATACTACGGGCATGAAATTGACATGAGACATCAAAAAGAGCCCCCGGGAGACGGCGAAAACACGGGGAAGATAGAAGACGCTGACTGATAATCTTCAACTTGGGGAGGAAACAAGATGAAAAGAAAACGGCAGTACCGGCCGTTGGCGATCCTTGCAGTGTCGGTCCTGATCCTTACAGCCTTCGGTCCGGCGTCGGCGGCAACGATCACCGTTTCAAATACGAATGACAGCGGTGCGGGCTCTCTCAGGCAGGCGGTCATCGATGCCGCATCCGGCGACACCATCAACTTCGCCGTGACCGGAACCATCGTCCTTACGAGCGGCGATATATATATCGACAAGGAGTTGACGATCGCCGGTCCCGGAGCGGCATCGCTGGCGATCAGCGGAAACCAGAGCAGCAGCGTGTTCAACACCGCCCTGACCGGGACGGTAAGAATTTCGGGGATCACGCTGCGGGATGCAGTTAACGCCATTTCTAACGGTTCTGACCTGGTGCTCAACAACGTGGTCATCGAGAATAATTCCGGAAGCATAGGCAGCGGGATTAACAGCTGTTTTAACGGCAGCACCCTGACTGTAACAAACAGCACTTTCGTCGGGAATTCTGCCGATCACGGCGGCGGAGCCATCGCAACCTGCGGAAACACTACCATCACCGGATCTACATTCTCCGGCAACCAGGCGAAGATAGACAGCAGCGGTTACGGCGGTGCTATCGCGCTCGCCAACACTGGCACCTACCAGATCACAAACAGCACTTTTTACGACAACAGTGCCGACCAGGGGGGCGCCATCATAGCAAATTATGACGGCCTGACCATCACCAACTGCACTTTTTCAGGCAATCATGCCGCCCGTGGCGGAAGCGCACTGTATATTGCAGACGGCATTGTCGTCAATGCGGTGAACTCCATCTTTGCCGACGGCACGGACTCCAGCAACTGTAACGCGGGCATCACCGGAACGAACAGCCACAACCTCGATTTCGGGGGACCTGCCCCGGACAATTCCTGCAATGCCGCAATTACCGGCGACCCGCGGCTTGGCGGCCTTGCCGACAACGGCGGACCCACGCAGACCATGGCCCCACAGCCGGGCAGCGCGGCGATAGACCTCGCGGACCCTAACGACTTCCCCTCCACCGACCAGCGCGGCATTTCCAGGCCGCAGGGGGCGGGACCTGATATCGGCGCCTATGAATATGTCGCCGCGGCGCAAACCCTGCCGGTGAGTCTCGCACTCAACAAGTCTTCCTACGCGGTCGGCGGTCCCCTGAATGTCGACGTCACCATTGCCAACCCGGGGAGCCAGCTGACAGCGGACGTGTACTTCGCGATCCTCCTCCCGGCGTCTTCGGGACCGTCCTTCGGCTGTCCCCAGGGGGACGCACTGCTCTTTTTCTCAAACGGAATGACCGGCGCGTCCGTCGTCTGCGCGTCAGACCCCGTCCAGAACTTCCCCCGTGCGTTCGAGGGCCTCACTATTCCGGCAGGCCTTCCGACGACGACCGTTAAAAACTTTCTCAGCATCGTGTGGCCGCAAGGCGCGCCTGCAGGCGGGTATCAGGTATTTGCAATATTTACCCGGTCCGGCGCCCTCATGGACGGAACCGTCGACGCAGGCGATATTGTGGGCATGGCAACGGCAACATTCTCATTCAGCCCCTGATGGGCCGGATCATATCCACTGTCAGAAGAAAAGCCGGGGGAACAGAAAATGGGATAGGCTACTCTTTTACAGACATGCCCTGAACATTGAAGAAACAGGCCGGCGTTTAACCAACTTATCGAAAGCCCGTAACCGGAACCGGTTCCACAGTCCCAAAAACCTTTCCATGGCACTCGCCGCCGAGGCGGCCGAACTCCTCGAAATCTTCCAGTGGCTTACCGACGAACGATCACGGCAGATCGTAAATGACAAAAAGGAGATGGCACTCATCAGGCGGGAGACCGCCGATGTCATAATCTACCTCGTCCGCCCGGCCCTGCGCTAAACTCTTTACTGCCCCTGGGCCTGTTCGATCACCGAGGCGGTAATTACAGGCTGGAGCGAATATGTGCCGTTGCCCTCGGCAATGACCGATTTATTTCCGTCGAAATCCAGGACAAGGTCCGCTTCCATCCCTTCGTTTACCGTAAACTGGTGGACTATCTTTATCCCGTTGACGTCTTCCGGCGAGGCATCAAGGGGCATCTCAGTGCCGGCGTACGTTCCCGAAGCAGGCACCACGGAATCGTTCAAGGGCGACGTCTCGCTGTTGGGGACCAGGAGGAGCCTCACCTGCTGGTAATGGCCTGCCTCAAGAGGCAACTGCCCCAGCGTCTGCATTATCCCGCCCTGCAGTGAAAGGAGATCGATCTTCAAGGGCTCCGGCAGAGTCAGGTCATGCCACCCGGCGTCTTGCGTCCCGGCGTCGGCGCTCATATGGACCCTTACGCCCGAGATCGTGACATTGATCTGCAGGAAATCTTCTGCGGGTGCGTCCGTTATGACCACAACGAGCGTGCCGTTGTTGCTCGAGAAGGTGGCGCTGCCGCCGCCGCACGATGCCATGATCAGGGCAGAAAATGCCAGCACAAACAACTTTTTCATAACGTTCTCCTTCTTTGCCGGGCCCGCAGGCCGGCACTTCAGAAAAAAACCGGTACATCCTTTACCGTAAACTCAATATAACCCCGCCCCGGTTAGTTGTCAATGTCAAACTGGCCCACTACCGAATAGTAAGTAGTGAATAGGAAAAAAAGGCGAAAAATAACAGGAGATGCAATGGAAGAACGGCTCGCAAGCTTGAAGCCTTTGGGGCCATTTTTGGAGGGGGGACACCTCCACCCCATGCTCTGTGCGCTCTGCCCTGTGCCCTATGCGCTTTGCCGCATATAAAGGTTATAATCATGCGATGGGCAAGAGGAACGTCAAGGGCGACATAGTCCACTGGAGCAGGGACGGATACGGCGAGATCGTCGTGGCCGACGACGGCGGGGTGCGGTCCCTCTACTTCGGCGACATCCTGCAGAGCAGCATCCGGCTCGACAGGACGGGAGAGCTTGTCGAGGATTACAGCAGGGCGATGATGAGTCCTCTCATATTCAGGAACGATCTGCGCAGGGTACTCCTCATCGGCCTCGGCGGCTGCTCGCTGGTCCACTTCCTCCTGAGCGCCGTGCCCGACTGCTCCATTGACGTGGTCGAGCTCAGACGGCAGGTCATAGACGTTGCCCGCGACTTCTTTATGATGCCTGACAGCCCGGGCATCCACGTGTTCCATGCCTCCGGGGAGGATTTTATCCGCGAGCGGGCGGACCGCGGCACGCACTATGACCTGATCATGGTCGATGCATTCGACGAAGATGGTCCGGCCGGCCCCCTTCTTGAGAAGGATTTCCTCACCTCGTGCCGGGCCGGCCTGAAAGAAGACGGCATATTCGCGATCAATCTCTGGTGCAGGCCGAAGGACAACTTTCCGGCGGTCTACGAAGACCTCCGGCAGGCATTCGGGAACAACGCCCTGAAGCTGCTTATCGGGGAGGTTTACTGGAACGCCATCGTCTTCGGCTCCGATAACCCTCAACTCTTCCTGGACCTGCCCTCATACCGGCCGGCCGCCAGGGAGCTGCAACGGAAATACGGGATCGACTTCCCGAAGTACCTGAAGTTTCTCCACTGGCAGAATTTCCGGTAGACTTACGGTTGCATAAGTTTTCGGAAAAAGGTACTTGTGAAAAGAAAGATTAACCACGGAGACACGGGGAAAGTCCCGTATTAATTACTTGTCTTCGAGTCTCTCCGTGCCTCTGTGCCTCAGTGGTGAAATGCTTTCCGGTTCCGGCCCTGCCGGGGCAGGGTAAACTTAAGGTTAAAGAAACCGGGCTATGTGAATAAACCTCACAACAGCAGTTGAAAGATTTGGCGTGAGCGAATAAGGGAGGAACGACATCGATACTCTTCTCATGATACTCGGAGGGCTATGCATTGCAGCCGGCATCATCGGGAGCTTCGTGCCCTTTCTGCCCGGCCCGCCCGTGAGCTATCTGGGTCTACTGCTCGTCCATTTCACATCCCGACATCCCTTTTCGAAGGAGTTCCTGCTCATTTACGCCGCCTTGACGGTCCTGGTGATCGTCCTGGACAACCTGATCCCCGTTTACGGAACGAAACGGTTCAGGGGCAGCTCCTACGGAACATGGGGAAGCGCTATCGGACTGGTCGCGGGGCTTCTGTTCTTTCCCCCCGCCGGGATCGTCATAGGCCCGGTCATCGGCGCCTTTCTCGGAGAGCTGATCCGCGGAAGGGGTGCGGGGCAGGCCTTACGGTCGGCCATGGGGTCTTTCGTCGGGTTTCTGGCGGGAACGGCGATCAAAGTTGCTCTCTCCCTCGTGATGGCCTACCAGTTCATCCGGGTCGTGCTCTAACCCTCACGGTTTCACTCCGGAACGTGGTCTCATACATAGACCTCCAACCTCTCTCCTCATACCTCATGCCCAGCGGAAAACCTCACCGCCCG
>JARRRD010000117.1:0-12585 GCA_037381085.1 Candidatus Sulfobium sp. | reverse complement strand
TTCAGGGGACTGACCACACTGATGTCTTGCAAGTCTCCCCTGACCAGTGATGCCTGTCAGGACCTGGAGCTTCCGGAACATGGTCGAAAGGGAAGAGAAAAGAGGTCGGGCTGTATAAGCCCGAGCGGCAGGAGGGAAGATGAAGAAAAGGGATCTGACGATTGAAAGGATTACGGCCTGCATGGTCATGGAGTCCGAATGTTCCGGCGTATTCCATATCATGGCACTGGATTTCCCGGACGAAAAGGAACTGTGGAGCAGGATAGCGGCCGGTGAGGAACAGCGGGCCGAGATAATTGCTCAGGGCATGGGGTTAAGGCCCTCAACGGAGTACGGTGTTTCGCCGGAATTTATCCACATCAGAAAGACCATTGATTACGCAAGCGAGATCAAGAAAGTGCTGGTGGAAGGCAAGGTGTCTCTGAAAGATGCTCTCGGGATGGTGATCAGGCTCAGGGAATATAAGAAACTCGGTTACTCTTCCGACCTCCTGGGAAAAGAAAGGGACGAACGGGTAAAAAAGGTGTTCAGGAGACTCTTCGAACTGGATGAGGCCCATGCGGCCCTGATACGGTCCGTCGCAGAAAGATACGGACTCGACGTGCCCCGGAACTGAGCACAGGGATTACCTGCGAACGCCGCCCAATGCTTTCCGGCGGGACAGCCGCGGCGTTCCGTCGCTTGCTCCTGCGCCTCACTTGATCGTAAACGTGTATTGTCCCATCGTCCGGTGTCCGTCCCTCGCCACCACGTTCCACTTGACAATATACGTCCCCGGAGGGAGTGGGGGAACGCTTGCTTCGAGAAGTGTCGGATCTTCCTTGTCGACATGCCCGTCCCCCTTGTCCGCCCTTTTGCCGTCCATGGTTTGCACTGTGATACCGGAAAAGGCCGGCTCGATGTCACCGTCGAACCAGACGCGTACACTGGAAGGTGAATCCGAAACTGCAGAGCCGACCCTGGGGTCCGAATGATCGGGAAAGGCATGCCCCAGGCCCACACCGGGCAGGCCGCACAGAAGGCAGAGCGACAACACCATGATCAGAACCCAACGATCAGAGAGTCGCATTCTTCTACCTGAAAATCGGCCTCCCCAGACTATAGGGGAAAAGGTCGTCGACATAGAGGTGGAAAAGGCCCAGGACCCCGACGCTGCTGCCTGACCTTGAATTGACCGGGATCTGCGCGGCGATACCGAACTCCATGACCTTGCCGCACCAGACGATACCGGGATTCACCGTTCCCGTTACCTGACCTTTACAGTCCGCGCTCATGCAGGTCTCCATCGGGAACTCGGTCACAAGTATCATCCGGTTGAACGGGACGCCCAGCCCCACGTCCTTCACAAAAGACTGAAGGTACATGAAGCTGTACTGCAGGGAAAAGGCCCATGTCAGCGTAGTGGGTATACGTTCCCCGTCCGCCGTGCTCTCTGTCGGGAAGCTCGGACCGATCACACCGGTTATCGCAAAGGGCCTGAAGAAATTCATCGATTGAGGCAGGTCGCCCATGCCCTTCCCGAAAAAGAGTCCTGGTGAGACGGTCGTGAAGGAATCGGCAATCTGGTGTGCCCCGGTTCCGCCGATGTCGAAGTCCGTGCCGACCGAAAGAATCAGCTCATGCGGAGCGTTCGTCAGGAACTGCCACTTCGCCCCTATTCCGAGATTGTCCCAGCCGTTTGCCGAACTGCCGTCATCGGCACGGAGATGCAGGTATGCTTCATGGAACTCCAGACCGAAGTTCGGGACTATGCGCTTGGAATAGTCGATATCTATTTCGGTGGTCTTGGCGTCGGCTCCCTTTATACGATCGATCAGGACCGAAAACTCGTCCGAGATAAAGGGGTCGTCCACCTGAAAGGTGGTGGGGAAGAACCGCTGGCCGGCAAAGCCGTGGGCCCATGAGGAGACGGGTATCAGCAGGACAAGCGCAAGCGAGATACCAAGAAGCAAGGACGATCTCGCAAAAAAACCTCTTAATCCCCCTGGGCCTTTTGTGTCATTTTTCATGCGAGCCTCCTTATTTCTATTTGACATTGACCATGAACTTTGTGAGGATTACCCTGCCCTCATACCCCACCTGGCCGTACACCTCGTAAAGACCTTTTCCAGGGAAGACCACGGGGACCTCGATCTCCGGACCGAACTTCGGAGGGACTGCCATATGCATATGGTCGTCATCGTTACCGTGGTGGGACATGCCGGGCACCTCGCCGTGCACGTGCAGGAAGTACTTCAGGTCGCTCGATACGATCGCAAGATGCATGGGTGCCGCAAGCCATGGCCGGAGGTCGGTGACCGCTTTCCCGTTCTTCGTGAACACGTAGCTAAGCAGCGCTTTCCTGTTCGCCGCGAGCCGCGCCGGAGCCGTTTTGAAGACTACATCGAGACCATCGAATCTCTTTTCCCTGGAGAAGTCCTCCCTCACAGGCGCCATTCTTGGTTCTCCGGCGACAGTGACGATAAAGTGCCTGGAAAAAGGGCGTCCCTTAACGGCAAAGTTGAGCCCGACCACATAACGGCCGGCTTTGGGGAAGGTAAACCGAACAAAGAACTTTCCGCCCTTCAGAGCCCGCGGGGTAAGACGCTCGAAATCGCGGGGATGTATATGGGCAAATACGGAAAAATCCTGACTCACGATTACGACATGGAGATAACGCGCGTGCATCAGGGTAAGTCCCTGTACAGGTCTCCCGCCCGCATCGCTGAGAGAAAACCGGATGGTTGCATATTTTCCTGCGGTCACCTCTGCCGGTTCCGTTGTAAGATGTGCGATCACTTCCGACTCTCCCGGATGTCGCTCCGGTCCGGAATATTGACCCGCTCCGTCATGAAGAACCATGCCGGCGGATGCCGGACGGGATATCAGAATAAACCAGCCGCAAAGAAGGAAGAGTGCCGGAATAATTGCGTACAGTCTATAGCTCTTCATAGAACCCCCTCTCGAATTCAAGTGGAAAGCATCTTCAAAGATATGCATGTTCAAATTATAGCGGAATCGGTCGGTTTTGCAACGCTGTTGCCGCCTTCTCCGAAGTGAGACCAGCCGGAGAACAGAACTGATTGGAACGGGACATTTCTACTTTGGCCCTTTCGGCCTTTTGTTGTAAAATTGTTCCAGCGAAAGTTCCGAAGCAGTCGGGTGGGGCGTCAGGTCCGTCAGGCTGATGCCGTTCGAAAATAGCCGGATTGAAAGGAGGACACCTGAATGGAGTCTAATAACCGCGATAACTGGGTATCCGTAGTCGTTATTATTTTCACTCTCGTCGCAGCCCTGGGAGGCGGCTTCAGCCTCCGTGCGATGCTGCCCCATATCCATGCCTGGCAGGCCCCTGTTTACGGGATAGTCGGCGGAATATTTATTGCCATCAGCGACATTATCCTCGTACAGGTCCTGTCGTCTTTTAAGAGCGAATAGCCGTCCCGCGTTCGGGGACGACGAGATATGATGGCCGGCGAGTAGCGGCGGCAAGTTCGAGATCGACAGATTGAACAAACGTGTTCGTATCCATGACAACTCCATGGCCTACGGGAAATTCAACCCTGTCGGGCTGAAGGACAAGGTGCTCCGGATGAAAATGCCGGCCGGTTACGAAGTAATAATAGAATAACGCCCCCGGTCCTCACTGTTCTAAATCTTTCTTTTGAATTTCAATCCTTCCAACCGAAAGACCTGCTCCTTTATCGTTCGATCCTTTTCCATCGCGATTGACCTCACGGCGATTCACTGATAGACTTTAAAAAGATCCGGGAGGAGAAAATGTGGAGTACAAAATCGGCCCGTTCATCCACGGCATGCCGCCTGATAAGCCTTATCTTTATTATCATGGCATCTGCCTGCCTCCGGCCAGTCGGGAGTGATCGCCGGTGACTGTCTTCGTCCACTGGATTTCGGCATGGTTTGAACTTCTTTCTATCGCTTTCTGTATCGGTGTACTGGTATGCCGCCTTCTGGTTTTTCCACCATCGGCTCCTGCCGGACCTCCCGGGCATGGAGACTTTTTCGGTAATGCCTGGCCGTTGTTCGGCCTGGCCCTCGCGTTAATATTTGCCAGCAGTGTCGCAGATCTGTTTATAAGGGCAGCCATGATGAGCGGCCGGCCCCTGTCGGCCGTCTTGCCCGTAATGCCCAAGGTGCTCCTCCGGACCCATTACGGTCGTGTCTGGATTGTCCGCATCGCCGTCCTTCTGCTGTTGTCTTTCTTCTTCTGGTCCGGGTTGCGGTACCGAGATTCGCGGATATTTCTGGGGTCCGCCCTCTTCCTGACGCTCGTCATCGCCGCAACCAGGAGCGCCTCGGGGCACGCCTCGGACGCGGGAGATTTCAGCGTGTCCGAGATAATGGACTGGCTGCACCTCGTCTCCGCC
Organism: Candidatus Sulfobium sp.; assembly: GCA_037381085.1. Classification (GTDB taxonomy): domain Bacteria; phylum Nitrospirota; class Thermodesulfovibrionia; order Thermodesulfovibrionales; family UBA6898; genus JARRRD01. Next base: position 8,218 of record JARRRD010000117.1, on the reverse strand, counting down.
TCCGTTTGGGGCGGCGGGCTCTTCGTGCTTTCTCTCGTCATCCTCCCCGGGATCATCAGGACCGATGATCTTCCGGCGCCCCTCCTTGCCTCGGTGGCCGGCAGGTTTTCCAGGATGGCTGGAGCGGCCGTCGGTGTTCTTGCTCTTACCGCCCTATACAACGGGTGGCTGCATGTGGGAAGCCTCCGGGGCCTGTGGCTTACGCCTTACGGGGGCACTATCGCCGTAAAGACACTGCTCTTCGTCCTCCTGATTAACCTGGGGGGCTTCAATCGCTATGTCAGCGTGCCCCTGTTGCAGCAACTGGGAGGCATTGATCCCGGCAGGAGAGGCATTATCGGGCATCTTGCAGTCCGTGTCATGCCGGGACAGGACCTTCGGGACTTGCGCGGCGCGGCCGTGCGGTTCATGAAAAGCGTAAGAGCGGAGGCGATACTTGTCGCAGTCGTACTGCTTTTCGCCGCCCTTCTCGTCCAGCAGGTCCCGGCCCGCCATGCCCTTCATGCGATGGCATCACAGGGCCACAGCCACAGCATGGGGAATGACAGATGAGGCGGTAAGAAGATCGGGCGTTTTCCAGGCAACAGCGTTCCGGTCTGGTCCGCTATGCGCACGGATCAGACATAAGCGGCCCTCCTTACAAGAGATTCGCCTTCGTAGCCCGGGTTGCTTCGAAACAGCTCGTGAAACGGACCCGTCCGGGCGACCCTGCCGTCGGCGTAGACGATTATCCTGTCGGCAAGGGCGTAGGCCTCGGAGATGTCATGGGTCACGAGGATAACGGGGATTTCAAATTCTTCATGTATCTCCCTGAGTATCCTGCCCATCTCCGACCGAAGAGGACTGTCGAGGGCCGAGAAAGGCTCGTCCAGAAGCAATGCCTCCGGATGACGCATTAGTGCCCTTGCAAAGGCGACCCTCTGCTTCTGGCCCCCGGATATCTCGGAGGGACGGCGGTCCTCGAGGCCGGTCAGTTTGAAGGCATTTATCATTTCCCGGGCCCTTGTGAGCCTTTCGGTTTTAGGCACATCGGGTGCCCCGAAGAGTATGTTTTTAATGACTGTCATATGGGGGAACAGGGCAAGGTCCTGGCAGACATATCCGAATGTACGGGCCTGAGGCGGGATGTCGATGCCTGCGGAGCTGTCGAAGCAGGTCTTGCCGCCTGAACGGATAAAGCCCTCATCGGGCCTCAACAGGCCCGTGATCATTTGCAGGGTCATGGACTTGCCCGACCCGGAATAGCCGAAGAGGACGGCAAGCTCATCACCTATCTCCCATTTTACATCGAGGCTGAAGCCCTTGACCTTCTTCTTCAGTCTTACCGAAAGTCCCATCACACACCCCTTTTCGAGTAAGTGCCTGCCATATACAGAAAGCCCCCGGACATGACGGTAAGCAGGATGACCATAGCGTGGGCCTGTGTCCACTCCCCGCTGCTTGCAACGCTGTATATGGCAAGCGGCATGGTGTCCGTCCTGCCCGGGATGTCCCCCGCCAGCATCAGTGTCGCCCCGAACTCACCCATTGCCCTGGCAAATGAAAGCACGGCGCCGGCAATGATACCCTTGCTGGCAAGGGGAAGGATCACCCTGAGCGCCGTCTCCACCTCCCCGTGTCCCGAAGTATAGGCGGCATTGATGAGGTTCCTGTCCACCGACTCTATCGAGGCCCTCGTCGTCTTGATCATCAGCGGGAGGGAGACGACAAAGGACGCAAGGGCTGCCGCGTACCATGTGAACATGATGGTAAAGCCTGTCCATTCATACATCATCTTGCCGATCAGTCCGTTTCTGCCGAAGACCATGATAAGGTAGTATCCGGTAACGGTGGGAGGAAGCACGAGGGGGAGTGTGAAGAGGACGTCAAGAAGTTCCCTTCCCCTGAACTCCTTCCGGGCCAGTACATAGGCTATAGCCGTCCCTGCAAGTATGACGAACACCGTCGCCACTGACGCAACCTGAAGGGAAAGCCTCATCGAAAATAGCGTACTCTTATCCATATTACGTTCTACTTAAGGGCGGTTTTGAAACCCGCCCCTACAGGGCCTCCCTGAAACCATATCCCCTGATTATCTTCTGTCCTTCCGGTGACAGGACAAAGGCGATAAAGGCCCTCGCGGCTGCCTCATCCTTTGCGCCCTTCACTACGGCTACGGGATAAACCACCGGCTTATGGCTCTTCTCAGCAGCGAAAGCCGCAATCTTCACTTCCTTCGCCCTGATCGAAGCATCCGTCGAGTAGACGATCCCGGCGTCCACTTCTCCCCTGGCCACATAGTCCAGCACCTGCCTGACGTTTTCTCCGTAGATGAGTCTGTCTCTTATGGAGGGAAGAAGTTTATAGTACCTGAGGACCTCCCCGGCATATCTGCCCGCGGGGACGCTCCGGGGGTTGCCCACAGCTATCTGCCTGATCTCTTTCGCCTTGAGCCCTTCAAAGGAAAGCGGTATTGCCTTAGATACCCTCGGGACTATGAGGACGATACCGTTGGCTGCGAAGTCGGACCTGGTGCCCTTAATGAGCAGCCCTCTTTTATCGAGGTCGTCCATGTATTTCTCGGAGGCGGAGGCGAAGACGTCCGCCGGCGCACCGCCTTCGATCTGCCCGGCCAGGTCGCCCGAGGCGCCGAAATTGAAGACCACCTCCCGCCCCCTGTTCTTCCGTTCGTATGATCTTCCTATTTCCGTAAAGGCATCCTTGAGGCTTATCGCCGCCGAGACGACGATCTCCCCCGAAGATGCACAGCCATCTTTGCGCAGGGGCAGAAAGATGAAGCACAGGACCAGAAATATCCCGGCAGCTCTTTTCATATTCCTGTTCCTCCAGGCTTTCCGACCCAGGTGTCGGAGTCCGCGCTCTTTCCGCCGCAGACGTGACACCCGGGATCGCGGCGGATTTTCACTCGCCTGAATTCCATATCGAACGTATTGAAAACAAGCATCTGCGAGGCCAGCGCTTTGCCGTAGCCGGTCAGAAGTTTTATCGCCTCTATTGCCATGAGGCATCCGAGCATGCCGGAGACCGCGCCGAGAACCGGAAAACCCAGCTCTTCCCACTCAGGGTCGTCCTCGGGATAGAGGCAGTGAAGGCACGGTGTCTCCCCCGGGACGACGTTAAAGAGATAGCCCTCCATCCCGTTCATTGCTGCCTCGACCATCGGGATCCCCTTTCTCACACATGCAGCGTTAAGCACCCTCCGCTCGTTGAAGTTCGGTCTTGCGGAGATCGCAATGTCTGCGTCTTTGAGGAGCCTGTCTATATTGTCTTCCGAAGACCTCTCGTCGTATATCTCTATTTCGACATCGGGATTGATCCCGTTGAGCGTCTTCTTCGCCTGTTCAACCCTGGTCTGCCCTATCCAGTCGTCCCGCATGAGTACCTGTCTGTTCATATTCGAAGGGGTCAGCCTGCCATAATGGGCCAGCAACATCCTTCCGATACCGGCGACTGCGAGGTAGAGCGCCGCGGTCCCGCCAAGACCGCCTATTCCGGCAATCAACGCCGTGGAATTCCTCAGCATCTCCTGATGCTCCAGATCAAAGCCCCGGAGCATCAGCTGCCGCCGGTACCGCTCGATCTCTCTTTCCGACAGGCATGCCCTTTTTTCAGTAGACGGCATCGCAGTACTCCTCACCTATCCGCGCGTTCAGCAGTTCGAGTTCCATGTCCTTGTCTTCGCCGAGCACGCCGCATGCGTCGGCCCTGCACTGCCGGCAGTGGGTCATCTGCGGGATGCGGGGCGAACACCCAGCCCGTTTTTTTGCGAGGACCTCACGGGATGGCCGCTGCAGGTGCGAAAACTCCAGCGGGATCTCGACATCGTTTATTCCCGGTATAAGAACAGTGTTCACCTTCACGATGAACCCGGCGTCTATCGCATTTGTCAGCCCGCGCCACTGGTTGGCGACGATACGCCGGGCCGCCTCGATCCCGGTATATTTTTTTCCGTGATACGAAACCCATGAGTAGATCTTTTCGGCCACGGCCGGTGTTGCCGCATTGATGGTGACTGTTATGCTTCTGACACCCGACCTCATCAATGCCTCGATCCTTTCCGGCAGGGCGAGGCCGTTCGTGGAAACGCAGAGGGTCAGATCGGGGAATTCCCTGTGGACCATGGACATGACCTCGAATGTCTCGTCGTTGGCCAGCGGATCGCCCGGTCCGGCGATGCCTATCACGCTTATGTTGTCGTTCCGGTCAACGACCGCCCTCACCCTTTCGAGCGCCTCGGAGGGATTGAGCACCTTGCTCGTTATGCCGGGCCTCGACTCATTCGCACAGTCGTATTTCCTTATGCAGTACCGGCACTGGATGTTACAGGAAGGCGCCACCGGCAGGTGGATCCTTCCGAACCTGTGGTGAGCCTCCTCGGAAAAGCAGGGGTGGGTTTTAAGGATTTCAGGGTTTTTCGGCGTCTTCAAAAAGGCGATATCGGTCAGTTTCATGGTTCACCTCATTTCTCTTTTTACCTGTTAATGGCAAAAGCGGTGCCACTTTCTAACTGACGGATTTAGAAGGAAAACAGAAAAATATCTAAAGTCAGCTAATTACATTTGCGTGGGTGTCAGGACAATTTTGTAGCTAATCGCCTGTGTTTCTGTTCTGATGTGCGAACGCTCCGCCGGACAGTTCAGGCAGTTTGTTGGAATCCCTTGCGGACAGGATTTATAGTCAGCTTTCTCTTCTCTGTCTCCTCAGATAGCAGACCGATCCGGTTCCTGCTGACAGAATAAAGATTATCATCCCCCATTCCGTCATGGTGGGAACAGCGGCAGCAGTCGGCCCGGCCAACACCAACTGCCCGATCTTGCCACTTTGTTCAGTAAACCAGATGTTGCCGTCCGGTCCGGCAGTTATTCCATAAGGTTGGTTGACCGCCGTAGGTATCGTGTACTCGGTTATTAGTCCGGCGGTCGTTATCCTGCCTATCTTATTGCCAAAACCTTCGGTAAACCAGAGGTTACCGTCAGGTCCGGCAGTTATACCAAGAGGATAGCCGCCCAATGTGGGTATCGTATACTCGGTAAGCACGCCGGCGGTTGTAATCTTGCCGATCTTGCTGATTTGTGGTTCGGCAAACCAGAGGCTGCCGTCCGGTCCGGCAGTGATGCCTTCAGGTACGCCGAATGCGGGCAGTGTATACTCTGTAATAACCCCGGCAGTTGTGATCTTGCCGACCCTGTTGCCGCCATTCTCAGTGAACCAGAGATTACCGTCAGGTCCGGCAGTGATAAACATGGGTAAGCTGTCAACTGTCGGCGTATACTCGGTGATCGCACCTGATGTTGTGATTTTGCCGATCCTGTTGCCTTTTGTTTCAGCAAACCAGAGGTTTCCGTCCGGTCCGGCAGTGATACCATAAGGCTCGCTGAGCGCTTCGGGTAACGCGTACTCGGTGATCGTGCCGCCAGTTGTGATCTTGCCGATCCGGTTGCCGCTGTCTTCGGCAAACCAGAGGTTTCCGTCGGAACCTGCAGTGATGCCGATAGGCGTACTGTCCGCCTCAGGTAAGGCGTACTCGGTGATCGCGCCTGATGTTGTGATCCTGCCGATCTTGTTGCCGTTATTTTCGGTAAACCAGAGGTTGCCGTCCGGGCCGGCAGTGATACCGGCAGGTCCGCTGCCCGCTGTGGGTATCGCATACTCGTTGATAGTGACAGCACCGGCCGGCAGAGATTCAAACAAGAGGAAACCCAAAACCAGGCAAGATAAGACAGCGCAGAGTCTGGCCGTACAACCGAAAGATCCAAAATAAAACATCATATTACCTCCCCACGTTTGCAAGGCTGCATCAGCTAAATATCTTTTTAGACTCATGATAATCACACATTCAATCTTTGTCAAATATTCGCAGCCCATGTCGAAGGCAGCATTGTCAATCAAACTCTCAGCCGGTCAAGGCTTTTCTGCTAATCCCCATATCCCTGGAAATGCAGACAGTGAGTGTATCTAAACTCACCTACCTGCTTTTCTCTTCCTCCTTCTTTTCCACCTCTTTTACTGTCTCTTCTATGAACGCTGTTGAATCCAGTACACATTCGCCGGTTGAAGTCTTCCCTGTCACGGTCATCCCGGCATATCGTTGCAGGATAAAGAATGTCGGGATCGAAAGATGGTTAGAAGAGGCCGGGCAGATAAGGAAGAAATATTTCACGGGTAAATTCCTCATGGGAAAAGGGCGGGCTGATAGAATCCCTGTAATGCTACAGTTCTCGCAAGGCATAAAAGAACATGCCGCATCGGCCTCGAAAGATCCTGTATAAGGAGACTGTAGGTGAGATGATCTTCAACGTCCGGCAATGTCAGGAACCGGCTTCCAGCATCATCGGATGAACATAAATTCGATTGAATCGCGTCGACCGCCGCCGGGCCGGCCAGCAACCGCAGGCGCACGGGCCATTGTTTCGGCGGCATCATGGCAGATAATACGGATTCAAATAAATTGACAGCTTCTTTACGGGGATGCGACATACCGGACTTCGGTCATCATCCCGTCTTCCAGATGCACCGCATTGTGACAATGCAGCACCCAGCTTCCGGGCGGCGAAGTGGCTTCGAACAGCCAGGCGGAGCTGCCACCGTTGCCCGGAACCAGCGTCGTGTCCTTGGGCAACGGATTACGCAACGATTGGCCGTTGATCTCGACTAGGTGAAACACGTGACCATGCAAATGCATGGGATGATCCATGTCGGTTGGGTTCTTGAAGTGTACCAGCACCCTGTCACCGTGCCTGACCAGGATTTTCAGCGTATTCGGCCAGACAGCCCCGTTGATGGTCCAGCGCGGGTCGCCCCATTTGCCGCCGCCCAATGTAAGTTCGGTTTCGACGTCAATTTTTCCCGGGACCAGTGGCTGCTGCAGTGGGCCGGCGGCGCCCGCGAGCTGGTAAGTGAAATACTCCGCTCCAGTGAGTGTTTCTGGAGGCCGTTCCGGCGGCGTTTTTTCCATTCCCGGGGTATGGATGCGCAGTGCCTGCTGCGACGCCATGGCATCGTTCGCAATGGCCTGCAGCAACCAGGCACCGGGTTTGGTGACCTCGAACCAGGCGTCATAGCGCTCTGCCACGCCGATACGCAATGCATCCACCTTTACAGGCCGCGGCAAGTGGTTACCGTCACTGTGAGTGACGCGTAACCTATACCCACCCAGCCGCACGTAATGCGTAATCGTTGGGCTGGCATTCAGGATGCGGAGTCGCACGCGCTGCCCGACCTTGACGGCAATCGGGGAGGTTTCGGGATAACATGCACCGTTGATGCAGCGCGCCAGGTAGGCAACCTCGTCGCCCATGCCGTGCTTCGGTGCGGTGCCTGTCGTGGACATAGACCTGCCTTTCATCTGCATTCCCGGCATGGACATGCCGGCCAGTTCCGGTGCGCCCAATGGCGCCACCATCCGTACGTCACTGGTGCCGGCCAATGCCCGACGGTAAATGCGCATGTCAGGAACGTCGTGCAAAATCAACACGATTTCTACATCGGCCGGCTCGTCTTTTGGATCTTCGACGATGAACCCGCCGAACAAACCGAGAGGGAGTTGTGCAGCGACATGACTGTGATACCAGCGAAACCCGGGGGGATTAGGTTTGAATTCATAAATGAATTCTTCGCCGCTCGGCACCGGGACTTGAGTCACGTTGGGTACGCCGTCCATCCGATTCGGCAAAATCATGCCATGCCAGTGCACGGTGCTGAAGCTGCCTGTGTGATTGACAAACCGGGCACGGAACCGTTGGCCATAGCGTACGTGCAACAATGGCCCCGGCACCCTGTTGTTGTAAGCGAGCCCGTGAAACGCCACATTTGAGTTCGGTCTGAACACGTGTGGACGCGCCGTAAGTGTCACGTCCAGTCTGTCCCGGTCGGCGGCGAATGCACTCAGAGGGCCGAGCACGCGCGCACTCATGAACCCCACGCCGGTGACAGCCGCGAGCTTGATCAATTCACGTCGATTCATGTCAGTATATCCCGCGATCTTTGCCAATTTTGAATGAGTTCATTTAAATTTCTTTCTATAATACTTATTTTTTTAATGTTTATGTCAGTGGTGTCGGGTAAAGATTTATAAGAACAAGGTCTGTTCTGTATACTTCGAGAATAGGGGACGTTGCCAACTTAAACAACATATCATTTACACCAGCGGGCTAAGTCTCTTGAGTGAATCACATCACCTGTTTCAACGCGGTTCGATGACGCGTATAAGGCTTGTGGA
>JARRRD010000116.1:0-5413 GCA_037381085.1 Candidatus Sulfobium sp. | reverse complement strand
TGTAGAAATTAGTTTAAGGTTTTGTGATTTAGATCACATTCCTACTCAAATTTAGGCGGTAGATGGAGAAGTCTTTCGACCCTGACGACACCGGCATTTATCCTGCCAATGCCAAAGAGATTCTTCGAAGGATCCTTCAGTCTTATGCTGGATCCGTCCGTCAATTCCCCGGCTTTCCGCAACCTTATCGGAACGCCGTTTCTGATGAGTCTGTATTCCGGTTCATCGAATATTATTTCGGGCAGTCGTGACAAAGCGCAGTCTATGGAACATAAGGACCTGCTGTCGGAGGCCAAGGCCGACTCTTCCCCGTTCAGACCTTCGATGGTCACGGCATCCTTCAGTGTAAAGAAACCTATTCTTGTTCTTTCCAGTGCCGAAAGATGGGCCCCCGTACCGAGCCTTGTCCCGATGTCATCGCAAAGAGTCCTGATGTAAGTTCCCCGTGAACAGGAAACCAGGAGATCGAAATACGGAAGATCCACTTCCAGGACCCGTATGTCGTAAATCTGCACGCGCCTCTCCGGCCTTTCGATCTCGATCCCTTTGCGGGCGAGTCTGTGGAGCGTCTTCCCCCCGATCTTTATTGCCGAATACATGGGCGGCCTCTGCATGATCGTGCCCCCGAACATTGAGACGGTCTCTTCGATTTCCGCCTTTGCCAGATCAGGGACGTCTCTCCGGTCGATGACCCGCCCCTGAGAATCACAGGTGTCCGTTCTTTCGCCAAGTTTCACACGGGCTCTGTATTCCTTATCCATGTCCATAAGGAACCTGCTGACTTTTGTGGCCTCGTTCATGCAGACCAGCAGAATACCCGTCGCAAGAGGATCAAGGGTCCCGGCATGTCCCGCCTTCTTCACCCCGAGCTGACGCTTCACCCGCGACACGGCATCGTGGGAAGTAATATGCGGAGGTTTATTGAGATTGATTATGCCATTCGGACTTCGCAGCAGCATCTACTTGCGATAACTCTCGTACGCCCTGAAAAGAGCATCTCTGACCGCCCTGGCACTACCTTCCACTTCGTACCCTGCGGCATTGGCGTGGCCGCCGCCGCCGAAAATCTCGGCTATCCTGGCGACATTGACTTTTCCCCTCGATCTCATACTGACCTTCCATGTGTTTCCGCCCTTTTGCCTGAAGGACACCGACACCTCAACCGCGCCTATCATCTTTGGAAAATTCGGGAAGTTTTCGGTGTCGGCCGCCTTGGTGCGCGTCTTCTCGAACATTTCCCGCGTAATAAAAATGGTAGCCATCCTGTCCCTTATTTCAAGAGTTTCCAGGGTCATCTGGAGCAGTCTTAATCTCTTCTCCTCCCACGACTCATACAACGCCTGGGAGACATGCGACGGGTCGGCGCCGTGCCTGACAAGTTCCGCCGCAGCCTCAAGCACTTCCGCCGAAGTGTTGCTGAACCGGAACGTTCCCGTATCGACAGCGATGGCGGTATAGAGGTTAACAGCCATCTCCCGAGTAAGCCGCACACCCAGAGCTTTTATCACATGATAAACCATCAACCCCGTTGCAGCAGCCCGAGGCTCGATCCATCTCACGTCGCCGAAGTCACTCTCCGTTTCATGGTGATCGATCACCAGTGAAAGCGGAAAGACCTGTTTCTCTGTCCCAGCCCTGCGGGCGCTGTTGCAGTCAAGCAGGACAAGTACCGGTGCGGTCTTTGCCAGTTCCTTCAGCGCGCGCGTGATTTTTCCCTGCCCCGGAAGAAAACGGTAGTACCTGGGTATCCGGTCCCGGCTGTAGACGGCCGTTTTCTTGCCCATGGCCTCCAGGGCGGCCGAAAGCGCCAGCCCCGAACCGATCGTGTCGCCGTCGGGGCTGATGTGGGCTGCGATAACAAAACTCTTTTCCTTCTTAAGGACCGAAAGGATCTCTTTAGGAGCCTTCATCGTCATCTTTCCTGATCTCCTTCAGCAGCTTGTCCATCTTGAAGCCGTAATCGATGGATGTGTCCATCCTGAACTCGATACTGGGGATGAATTTAAGCCTCAGTCTCTTCGAGAGAGATGAACGCATGAAGCTCCTTGACGCGTTCAGTATTTCAAGCGTACCCTCGCGGTCTTCCTCCTTAAGAATGCTTACGTAGACCCTGGCGATCTTGAGGTCAGGGGTCATCTCCACACCTGTTACAGTCACGAAGCCGATACGGGGGTCCTTCAGTTTGTACATGATCAGGTCGGCTATCTCCTCTCTGATGAGATCGGCCACCCTTTCCGAACGTTTATATGGAAGCATATTTCACCTTTGAACTCGCCGGATTCTGCCGGTTATTTTTTGTCTTACCAAGCGAAACAGGGAAATGACTGTAACAAGAAGTCGTCGGGCCCCATCCGGAAGAACGGCCGCTTTCCATCCCCGCTCCCGGGAAGTCCACCCGCGAGCGTTCGCAGAATTGCTGATGATCCGCGGCAGAATCTATTACAGCTTTGCCGCTATTTTTTCTATTATAAAATTCTCCAGGATGTCCCCGACTTTAAGATCGTTGAAATTCTCGATAAGGACGCCGCATTCGTAGCCGGACTGGACTTCCTTGACATCGTCCTTGAACCGCTTCAGCGTGCTCATCTTGCCTTCGTAAATGACCACGTTGTCCCTCAGAACACGAATGCCGTCACTCGAACGGGACATATAGCCGTCCGTCACATAGGAACCGGCTATGGTGCCGAGCCGTGAGACGGGGAACAGCTGTCTGACTTCCGCCCTGCCGAGGACCTTCTCCTTGAGAGTCGGTTCGAGCAGTCCCTCCAGCGCCTTCTTCACGTCTTCTATCGCTTCGTAAATCACGTTATAGAGCCGGATATCGACCCCTTCCTTTTCGGCGGTCTGCGCGGCCTTCACCTCGGGCCGTACGTTGAATCCCAGGATGATGGCATTGGACGCCGTCGCAAGCATGACATCGGATTCGTTTATTCCCCCCACAGAGGTGTGAATAACCCTCACCTTCACCTCGGGATGAGTGATATTCTCCAGAGCGTCCTTGATCGCCTCGACCGAGCCGTGCACGTCACCCTTGATGATGATGTTGAGTTCCTTTATCTGTCCCTCTTTTATCTTCGTATAAAGCTCGTCCAGGGTCAGCTTCTTGGCCCTCGCGATCTCCAGCGATCTCTGCTTCTGCTGTCTCGACAGCGCAATCTGCCGGGCACGCTTCTCATCTTCGACGACAGTGAATATATCGCCCGAGCTGGGCACCTCTGAGAAGCCTATTACCTCCACAGGTGTTGAAGGCCCGACATCCTGCACCCTTCTCCCGCTGTCGTCGATCAATGCCCTTACCTTGCCCACGTGGGTCCCGGACAGGAGGGCGTCGCCGATTCCGAGGTGGCCGGTCTGGACGAGAAGCGTGGCAACAGGGCCCCTTCCCTTGTCCAGTTTTGCCTCCACCACCGTTCCTTTTGCCAGTCTCTCCGGGTTCCCCCGCAGTTCCATCATTTCCGCCTGCAGGAGGATCATCTCGAGGAGGTTCTCTATCCCGAGCCGCTTCTTCGCGGAAACCTCAACAAATATATTCTGTCCACCCCATTCTTCGGAGATGATGCCGTGCTCGGAGAGCTCGTTCTTTACCCTGTCCACGTTGGCCTCAGGCTTGTCAATCTTGTTTACGGCCACAACTATCGGTACATTGGCCGCCTTCGCATGATTTATCGCCTCGACAGTCTGAGGCATCACGCCGTCGTCCGCCGCCACAACAAGAACGACTATGTCGGTAACCTTCGCGCCCCGTGCCCTCATTGCGGTGAACGCCTCGTGCCCGGGCGTATCGAGGAAGACGATGTCCTTCCCCTTCAGATTGACCTTGTAGGCGCCGATATGCTGCGTGATGCCCCCCGCCTCCGTTTCGGTGACCTTTGTCTCGCGAATGGCATCGAGGAGGGACGTCTTCCCGTGGTCGACATGCCCCATTATCGTTACAACAGGGGCCCTGGGCCGGAGCTTCGTGGCATCCTCTTCCACTTCTTCGACCTGGACGTCTTCCTCCACGGATGACAACTCCATCTTGACGCCAAACGCCTCGGCAACGAGAAGGGCCGCATCGGGATCGACAGGCTGGTTGATCGTGGGCATGTAGCCGAGTTCCATAAACTTCTTGATCACATCGGAAAATTTCAGCCCGAGCAGCTCCGAGAACTCCTTGACGGTCGTTCCCTCGCGGAGCTTGAGGATCTTCTTCCTCGGCATCGTGGACTGTATCTGGGGTTTCTGTTCCTGCCTCGGCGCGAACCTCGAACGGTCACCCCTCTTGCCTCCCCGGAGGTCATGCCATTTCTTGGGCTCTATCTTCCTGATGGACTGAAAGGCCCTCTGCAGGCCCGGCTTGGCCTTGAACTTCTCGATCTTTTCCGCCTCGATATCCTTCTTGAACCTGTCCGGCAGTTTTATTTCTTCTTCGACGTCAGCAGGGGCTGCCGGGGTTCTTTCTTCCGGGCCGCGCTCTTTCTCTCCTGAGGTCTTCTCTTCCCTGCCCTTTTTTCCTTCTTCCCGGACCCGGCCTTTTTGAACGGCCTCAGCTCCTGGTTTTTCAGGCCGGACCGCCTTCCTTTCCGGCGTGCCTTCCGCCCTCGCCGGTTTCAGGGTCTCCGGGGCAGCCGCGGTCTTTTCCACGGCAGCCCTCCCCGTCTTCAGGGCCTTTGTTATCTTCTCGGCAACGTCCTTTTCAATACTCGAGGAATGGGTCTTGCCTTCTATGCCCAACGAGGACAGGGCGTCCAGAATCTCCTTGCTCTGGAGATTGAGCTTCTTTGCCAGTTCGTAAACTCTTATTTTCGTCATTATCAGATAGCCTATCCCCGCCCGCTTTCCCAACAAGTGGGGGGCGTCATTGTTGTTTCGTTAATCTTAAAATGTTATCATAAAAAAGCCTTATTATGCAATTCTGAAAGGAGGAACCTCAATTGGCAAGCTGTATCGCATGTGGCAAGAAAAAGACTGTCGGCAACAATGTAAGCCATGCCAACAACCGGACGAAAAGACAGGTATTGCCGAACCTTCAGAGGACCAGAGTCGTCACGTCGGGCGGGGTGAAGCGTGCTTATGTCTGTACGAGATGTCTTCGCTCCGGAGCGGTGAAGAAGGTCGTCTAGTGGAAAAGGCGTCTCACGCGCTGTCACCGCTGCTCAAGAGGCTCGGACTGGCAGCCGGCGTCCGGCTCGGGCGGATAAGAAGTGAATGGGATTCCCTTTTCGGTCCGACCCTGTCGGCTCATATGTCGCCGTCAAGGCTCGCCGAAGGCGAGCTTCTCGTGAACGTAGACCAGCCGATATGGATGCAGCAACTGACGTTCCATAAACGGCAGATAGTTGAGAAACTGAGGCCCTACGGCGTGAAAGAAGTGCGCTTCAGGATCGGCAGGATATACAGGACTAAAACTCCCGGACCGGCAGTCCGGGAGTCC
>JARRRD010000115.1:0-5632 GCA_037381085.1 Candidatus Sulfobium sp. | reverse complement strand
GTTCGACGCCAGGCCACTCGAAAAAAGCTATGGTATCTTTCGCGGATATCTCGAAAAAATAATGGCGGTAACCGGGCTTTCCGAGACCGGCCACCATCCTCATGCCCAGCAGGTCCCTCCAGTAGCGGATTGTACGGTCCAGGTCCCCCGTCACCATCGCCAGGTGATTGATGCCGTTGTATCGTATCATCCCGTCTCCCCGTCCTTTCTGAAATATCTGTATTATAGCAAAACGGTCCTTCCCGGCTCCGGTGGCGATGCAAAGCAAATTGGTCCGGCAGTTGATATAATGTCATTTATCAGGAATGCGGTGACTGAGATTGTTAAGCTTCGGCTGGAATATAGAACCTTTGCAGGAAGGAGTTCTTGTATGGTAAAGATCATATCCTTTTTCAGCATTTTTTTGGTCATTTCCCTGGGTCTTCAATCGCGTGCTGCTGCGTCCGGACAGGCGCAGAAACCTCTCCCGGTATACAGGCTTGCGGTTTCCTTCGATCTGAAAAAGAACCTTCTTCATGGTCTCGCGGCAATAACCCTGCCCGAACGAGTCAGGACGACCGTTTCCACGCGGGGACTAAAGGTGCTTTCCGCCTCCTTTAACGGAGAGCCTTTGAAACAGGTGGCGGGACGGTACGGCTTTGAGCTGTCCGGCGGGGGGGTGCTGGAGATCAAATACGAGGCGACCTTCGGGAACGGACAGGAGGGGGCAGCCAACCTGGAAAACGTGGGCGTAGTCCAGGGCGGCCTCGTGGATGAGAGGGGTATCTCTCTCACTGGCAACTGGTATCCCTCGGTAGACGGCCTTGCATATTACGACCTTACTGCTACTGTCCCGCGGGATTTCACCGCCATATCCGAGGCTGACGAGATCACTTCCAGGGACACCGCCACGGGCAGGGAATACTCCTTCAAGTTCCCTCATCCGGTGAACGGGGTAGACCTCGTGGCGGCCGATTACAGGGAGGCAAAGGGCACTGTCGACGGTATCGACATCTACACCTATTTCTTCCCCGAGGACGCCAATCTTTCCGGTACCTATATGGAGCATACGAAGAAGTACTTCAGGATGTATGACGAACTCCTGGTGCACTATCCCTACAAGAGGTTTTCCGTCGTGGAGAACATGCTCCAGACTGGATATTCCATGCCCACTTTTACACTCCTGGGACAGGAGGTCGTCCGCCTGCCCTTCATAGTCGACACTTCCCTCGGTCACGAGATCACCCATCAGTGGTTCGGAAACTATGTGTACGCAGACTTCAGGACCGGCAACTGGCTCGAAGCGATCACCACTTATCTCTCGGACCACCTTTACGAGGAACAGAAGGGAGAGGGCTGGAAGTACAGGAAGAAGATCCTTGAGGACTACCGGAGCTACGTCACGCCCGACAAGGATTTCCCGCTGAGAAAATTTACCGAGAGAACGGACTTTGCCTCGATGGCTATCGGTTACGGCAAGGGCGCAATGGTTTTCCATATGCTGGAGGACCTGGTGGGGAAGGAGACATTCTATAAATCGATACGCAGGCTGATCACTCATAACGAATTCCGCGACGCCTCATGGGCCGATATAGAGAAGTCTTTCGAGCGGGAATCGGGCCTCTCGCTCGGGTGGTTTTTCAGCCAATGGCTCGACCGCAAAGGGATACCGTCTCTCAGGGTGAAAGACCCGATGGCACGTATTCTGAAAGGGAACCCCGTTGTTTCACTGCAGGTCATCCAGGAAGGTGAGCCCTATAAACTGGGACTGCCCGTAAGTATCGTTTCAGGCCGCGGAGAGGCTGGTAAACGTCTTCAGATCGAAAAGGGTAAGCAGTATTTCGAGCTCAATGCCGATGAAAACCCCCGGGAACTGATCGTGGACAAAGACTATGACGTTATGCGAAGGCTGTCGAAGGATGAGCTGCCGCCTGTTATATCAAGGCTGCTCGGGGCCGAAAAGAAGCTCATCGTATACGGGAAGGACGACGAGGGAAAATACGCTGATCTGATACGCATCTTCCAGGGAGACGGCTTCAAGCCTGTCGACGTGAAGGACCTGAAGGACGCTGACATACAGTCCTCTTCCCTCCTCATCCTGGGCTTTAACAGCCGGGTACTTGAAAGGCTTTTTGCCGATGTCGGCAGCCCGCTGCCCGGATTCGAGCTTGTGGTGAGAAACAACCCTCTGGACCCGTCGGAAGTGGTGGCCTATGCAAACGCCGATTCCAAAGAAGAGGCGGCCCTCGCGGCGCCAAAGATATTTCATTACGGGAAATATTCGGTCCTGCGTTTTCAAAAAGGCCGGAACGTTGATAAAGAGACCGAGGAGACGGACCGCGGCATGGTGTTCGGTCTCTCTGAGCCTGTCGAAGGTGTTGAACCTAAGAACTCTCTGAAACTTGACGGGATCATAGACCGCATAAAAGACGCTCCGCTGATATTTATCGGTGAGCGCCACACCAACTATGAAGACCACAGGGTCGAGCTCGACGTAATAACTGCTCTCCAGAGGCAGGGCAGGAAATTTGCCATAGGCATGGAGATGTTCCAGAGACCTTTTCAGAAGTGGATCGATGAATATCTGGCCGGAACGATCGATGAAAAAGAGTTCCTGAAGAAGACCGAGTACTTCAAACGGTGGAGGTACGACTACAATCTGTACCGGGAGATCCTTGAATATGCCAAGGCCAAGGGCATACCCGTTGTCGCCCTGAACCTGGATTCCGAAATAATAAAGAAGGTCGCGAAGGGCGGACTGGATGCCCTTTCCAGCGACCAAAGGGAGGAGATTTCCGCCGATATGAACATGGCGGATGAGGCTTACAGAAAGAGACTGAAGGAAATATTCCAGGGCCATCCGGCCGGCGCGGATTTTGAAAACTTTTACCAGTCGCAGATACTGTGGGACGAGACGATGGCGCACTCGATAGCGGAATTCCTCAAGAAAAAAACGGATTACCAGATGGTGGTCCTCGCGGGGGCCGAACATATAATGTATGACTCCGGGATTCCCAACCGGGCATACAGGCTGACGGGCAGGAAATTCGTGACACTCATTAACGGCGAGTACGATCAGGGGGTAGGCAACTACGTGCTCTTCCCGAAAGAGATGAAGGCGCCCTTTACCGCGAAGCTCGGCGTCATGATCAACGACAAGAGCGGCAGGGCGGTCATTGAGGACCTGGTTCCGGGCGCGGCCTTGAAGGCCGGGATGAAGAAAGGGGACATCATAACCTCTGTTAACGGCTGGAAGGTCAAGGAGATATCGGACATCAAGATCGGTCTCCTCGACGTAAAACCGGATCAGACGGTAAAAGTGACGGCTTTGCGCAAGAGGTTTCTTTTCGGCGAAAAGAAGATGGAATTCGATCTCTCTTTCTAGGTGATGGGAAAATTCGACCCTCTTGAGATCATCAGGAGATACTACGACCCCGGCTCCGCCGCCTATCGCATCCTTGTCGAACACAGCGGGATGGTGACCCGCAGGTCGCTTGAAATTGCGGCGGAAGTGGCTCATCTGCGGCCGGACATGGGTTTCATTGAGGAGGCTGCCATGCTCCACGATATCGGGATCTTTTTGACCGACGCGCCGGAGATAGATTGCCATGGCGACAAACCTTACGTCTGCCACGGCTATCTTGGGCGGGAGCTGCTTGAAGGAGAAGGACTGCCCCGCCATGCGCTGGTGTGCGAACGCCACGTGGGAGTTGGCATCGGAATCGAGGATATCGACAGGTTGAGACTGCCCTTACCGAGGCGTGAAATGCTGCCGCTTAGTGTTGAAGAAAGGATAATCTGCTTTGCCGACAAGTTTTTTTCGAAGGGCCCCGGAAGAGCCGGACGTGAGCGGTCCGTTGATGACGTGCGCAGAAGTGTAGGAAAGTACGGTGCGCAATACGTTGACCGCTTCGAGGAGATGCTGAGGGTTTTCGGTAGATGATACGGTCGTTACTCGACGTATATTATCTTCTCCAGAAACAATCCGCGGGCTGGGGCTGTCGGACCGGCCTTTGTCCTGTCGCGGGCCGCCAGGACCTGCAAGAGATCCCCCGGAGACATCCTGCCCCTGCCCACTTCCACGAGACTTCCCACTATGTTTCTTACCATGTGCCTGAGAAAGGCATTTGCCTCGACCCGGACTCGGATGAAATCCCCTCTCATGGATGCCGTCATGAAGCTTATCTCATTGAGCTGCAACAGCTCGCACGCATGGACTGTCCTTACGGGGTGTTTTGCCCCGCAGCCGGCTCCCCTGAACGATGAGAAGTCGTGCTCGCCAATGAGCGCCAGTGACGCCGCGGCCATGGCATCGACATCGACGTCAGCTTTTGGATACCACGCATATTTATGGAGGAAGGCCGAAGGGTTCCTCTCTGCTGAGAGGATATAGAAATAGCTCTTTCTCTCCGCATCGTACCTCGGATGAAACCGTTCGTCCTTCTCTTCAGCCGTGAGTATCCTGATGTCGGCCGGGATATTGGCGTTCAGCGCCCGCATGATTACTGCGGCTGAAAGCTGCGATCCCGTCCCGAAGGCCGCCACCTGCGACAGCGCATGGACACCCGCATCCGTCCTGCTTGCTCCGGTGAGCTTCACCTTTTCTCCGGTGATACCATGGATCGCCCGCGTCAGTATGTCCTGAATGGTATCCCCCGATCTCTGGGACTGCCAGCCGTGATAGTTCGTGCCGTCGTATTCTATTAACAACTTTATGTGTCGCATGAACTGAATACGGCTTTGCCGAACATCCGGTGATCCAGGTCGGGAAAGATGTTGTTCGTCTCCTCAAGTATTCGCAGCTTTTTCCTCTGCAACCTGCCTGATGTTATTTCGGCATGCAGTTCTAAGAAGTTTCGCATGTGGGTAATAAACTTCTTCCGGGCAAATTCGGCAGCGTTGCCCGTTTTCATCATAAATGCCCAGTCACTCGCCTGGGCAATAAGCAGTTCCCTCGTTGCCTGATCGGCCGCTCTTTTAAGGAGGCCCTGAGAGATATTTCTGCCTGAGATTTCTTTCATGAGCCGCGCACCTCTGGTCAGGTGACGGTAAATCCAGCTGTTTGAGCCATTCACCCACGTGGAACTGTATCCCCCTTCTCCCCAGCTCGATGCCGCGGGCATCGCCGTGTCAAGTTCTCCTGCACCAGAGAGATATTCCGGCGGTGTGATGAACCTGAAAGACTCTTGCCCCCGCGAGCCTTTCCTGAGGAGAAAATTGAGCCAGTCCGGCCCCTCGAACCACCAGTGGCCGAAGAGTTCGGCGTCATAGGACGCCGTAATGACAGGTCTCATCCCTATTTTGTTCCTCAGAAAAATAACCTGGTCCTCTTTTGCCGCAATAAACTGGTCGGCATGCAAACCGGCCTTCTTCCTGGCCCGCCGCACCATGTAGGGTTTCTTAACGACGTTGCTGCCTGTGATCCGGTAGTATTTCAGTCCGGTAAAAGTAGTGATGCCGCCGGGCAGGTAGGGCCCGACATAACGTGACGGCAGGTCAAATCCGATATCCCTGTAGAAATCCCTGTAGTCGGGGTCACCGGGATATCCCCCGATCGAGTTCCAGACCTGGCTCGAAGATTCAGCGTCCCTTGAAAAGGCAGCCACGCCGGAAGGCGTCTTCACGGGAGCATAGACATACTGCGTGCCGCCCG
>JARRRD010000114.1:0-5715 GCA_037381085.1 Candidatus Sulfobium sp. | reverse complement strand
TATTGATCAAGCCGGGCACTTTAAGGATATTCGCTTTTGCCTAATATTAAGGGGCAAGAGAGAAATTCGTATATCATCGGCATTTTTTCCGATGGCAATTATTGGAAGCATCTGAGAGTCCGGCGGCGGTATCTGATCGTGCGTATTACAGGAAGACATCGAAATTTTGTCCCAACCTTTGCGGGGCACTTCTTATGCGTGTGATGCGGGGCGAAACTGAGCGGCCAGCTCAGTTGAGATGAAAGGCTTTCAGTTCCGGCGATATCTTCCTGTTATCCTCACCAGGGTATTTTTCCCCACATACAAGGTTTCCTTCGGAAAGCAACGTTCTTCTGAACGACGACCGAGTGAGATGTAACCCTCCTAAATCTTCAGTCAAACCAAACTTTTTCCCGAGAATTCCAATGGCAAAGAAACACTTCCGGGTAATTGATAACTTTTAACAGGACGAGAAACCTGTCGAATCTCTTTTATGTTTGTCTCACTGACGACCTACAGAGAAGCCCGCGTGATTAGGCGGGCTTCTCCGTAACTAGAGCTAGCATAAGTCTAGCCGTCTCTTGGGGTGTGCTACATCTTTTTCTTGTATCCCCAGCCGTTTGTGTTTATCGTCACGCTCTTGTCCGCGGCAGCCTCCAGCATTGAACCGTCAAAAAGTTTTACGTTCCTGTAGCCAAGCAGATCGTGCAGGACATAGTAGCCCATGGCGGCCTGAAGACCGCGGTTGCTGTAAGTAATGATCTCAGCGTTCTTGTCCTCCGGAATGCCTACCCCCTTCGCCATCTGCTCAAGCTCAGCATTGTCCCTCATGAAGGAGGGGGAGAACTCCATCCCGGCATTCGTCATAAAGTCCGCCGGCCAAAGCCTGGATTCCGGAAGATGACCGAAGCGTTTTATGTAGCTCTCCTTTTCGTGGCCGAAATCCTCATCGGGCAGACGGTCGTCAAGAAAAACGACATTGGAAGAATGTAACGCTTTCTTTACATCTCTGATCGTGGCCAGCTTGGACCTTACTAATTTGCCCCTGAAATTACCGGGAAAGGGCGCGACGGGCTCGCCGGAGACGGCCTTATGAGCCTGTTTCCATGCCGCGAAACCGCCATCCAGAATTGCGACCTTGTCATGCCCGAGGGCCTCAAGCGTCCAGAGGGCTCGCGCGCTCTTGGCGGTGTCCTGGGCCGTGACTCCCTCATCATAGAAGATCACATAGGAGTTGTTGTTGACGCCATAGCTCCGCAGCATGTGGACAAGATCCTTCACCTTCGGCATCATGAAACCAACGAACTTATCATTCATGGTCTGCCAGGGACCGAAGGCCTTCACGGCGCCCGGAATATGGCCCCTTTCATATTGAGTAAATGCCCCTACATCGAGCACCACAACATTGGGTGTCTTGAGGTTCCTCGCAAGCCAGTCCACGCTCACCAGCTTCTGCGTTCCGGCCGCTACCGCCGCAGAAGCGCCGGCAATCAAGATCACGGCGGCGAAAAGGGCCGTCATTTTAACCTTATATGTTCTCATCTGGATTCCTCCATGGTATTTAAATTATCCTCTTCCTACTTTGTCACAAAGCCCCAGGAGAACCTTGCCAGGGGCAGCTTCTTATCCTGGGCGTATTCGAGCATCGAGCCGTCATATGTCTTGACATTCCTGTATCCCATGACGTCATGAAGGACGAAGTATCCCATCCCGGCCTGCTGGGCGCTGTTACAGTAAACTATGATCTTCCTGTTCTTGTCCTTGGGAAGGCCTACTCCAGCAGCCATGGCATTGAGCTCTTTGAGGCTTCTTATTGTGGCCGGAGCGCGGTTTATGCCCGCATTTGTCATGAAGTCCAAGGGGAAATTCAGCGAGCCCGGGATGTGACCATACCTCACTACGTCGCCGCGCTTTTCGACGCCAAAATGCTCCACGGCGGTCCTGTCATCGAGAAAGATCGCTTCTTTTGTTTTCAGGTTGGCGATAACGTCCTTCAGGGTGGCCACCTTGGTCGGGTCAAGCCTCGCAGTGAAATTCCCCGGCTGTGGGGTGGGCTTCTCCTTGGTGATTCTCCTGCCCTCGAATGTCCACTTGGTAAAGCCGCCGTCAAGGTAAGATACATTTTCATGTCCCACGGATTCGAGGATCCAGACCACCGCCCCTCCCTCGCTGGCATCAAGGGCGGTATTCCCCTGGTCGTAAACAACGACGTGCGTCGAGTCATTGACGCCAAGTTTGCGGAGCATACTTGTCAAATCGGCGGGAGTCGGCATCAGCTGGCATCCTATTTTTTTGTTGTATGGCTCCCAGCCCGAGTATGCGAGACTTACAGCGCCGGGCAAGTGACCGAAATCGTAGTTTGCCGCTGTTCTTACGTCGATGATCAACATGTCAGGGGCACCGAGATGCCCGGCCAGCCACTCCGTGCTTACCAGCTTGGGTGTACCCGCGGCGGCAACCGCCGGAGCGGAGACTAGCGCCGTTGCCGCCACAAGCAGTGCCAGCATAATGGTCTTTATTAAATGCCTTTTCATGAAGTTCCTCCTTATCGGTCTCGTAGACACAATAAATTCCGCAGTTCGCATAGTCTTCACCTTCTTTCCTTGATCATCGGCGGAATCTTGTTAACGATTACCTTCAGGTTGGCCGTCGGTTCGCTAGGCACCAGGTCGTCTTTAGTAAGAAAGAGGTCCTTGTGACCGTGACAGGCATTACAGGAACTGTTCTGCTTCGTCTTACGCTGGATGGTATGGACCGATGCGGAATTCCATGTCGGCAGGGCATCATAGTTGGCGATCAGGTCCTTGGGACCCGGCTTTCCGGTGAGGACATCCTGAAACCAGTAGAACGAGGCCAGCGAATCCTTCTTCATGGGAGTATGACGGACCAGATCGTATTTATAGGGGTTATACTTGCTGCGGTCGTAGTTCCTGGCGATCTTGAATGTTTCAAGCGGCTCTGATGGGAAGATGACCTTGATTTTCCCAGCCTCCTTGACATCCAGTGACACATGGCAGTTGACGCAGTTGAAATACTCAGTAGCGTGGCAGACCGTGCAGGCAACCTCGTCCTTTTTATGGGCGTTGTGCATTGCTATATTCGATTTCCCCGGCACTGCATTCGGATGGCAGTCCGTGCACATGGGCTGCCTCACGGCATAGAAGCGCGTAGCGCTAGCCGGCTGGGTGTCGTGCAGAAACTCGCCCTTGTGGCAGTCCGTGCATACCATCTGGTATTTTTCGTAATGAACGTCCGGGCTGGGACCCAGTTTCCCCATATACTCTCCTGCGTAACGGGAGCCGTGGCAGGCGTAACAGGTCTTGTCCATCGGGGGGTTCTTCTCGAAGCGATGACGGTTCAGAAGCCCGCCTTCTGCCACCTTCGGCCAGGCTACGTGACAGGAGCCGCAAGAGGCGTGGCAGTTGAGGCAGTCCAGCTTCGCCGCCGCGGGCAGGATGGTGTCTGGAATCTTGTTGGGCTCGATAATGGTGCTTACGATGTTAAATATACCGGTCAGTTTGTAATGCATCGAATGTTTGTACTTGGAAGTTATGTCGCTGTGACATTGTATGCAGACACCACCTCCGTCTTTTTCAGAGGGGTCTTTTACCAGTCCTTCGTGGGCCTTGTCCTTGTCGGATACATTCTTGCCTTTGTGACAGTTTATACATCCGATTTTCCCGTGAACTGAATCAACATAGTCCTTGTCAACACCATATGTGTCCCTGCCCCTCACCTGAGGGGCGGAGACGCCTCAACCGGCTATGGCCGCTGCACCGGCTGCCGATGCGGCGCCGTATTGGTCCATTTTCTTGAGGTCGGTGTGACACTTGATGCACTCACTGCTGGATGCCGTTCCTTCCGCCGCAAAGACCGTACCTCCCAGACCGAAGGTAAAAGCTACGCTCAGAAAGGTAATTACGGCGAGGGTAAATTTTGTCCTCCTGTATGTTCTCATTGCTCCTCCTTAAGTTTTTTGAGTGCCTGAAGAACGTCCCAATGTAAAAGCGTCTTACAATATAAAAGTTGGCTCCGCAGACAGCCGTAATGACTGTCTTTCAGTCAAAAACTGACTAATAACTCACAACTTCGAAGACTACTTCAGGCTCTGGGAGGACGGTCCTGCTGAAAAGGAATAAGGAAGGGCGTAAAAAAAGAGTCCGCTATTCTGTAAAAACCGCCAAATTCTAATGGGCAGAGTTTACAAGGACGTTCATAGACAGCTGGCATACTGCCATTGACTGATAAGGCACTCCGTGATGCATGACAAACTTCGCATGTGAAGATCCGGCTGTTGTGAGTCGACGGAGAAGGTGCGCGAATTGATAACGGCGATGTTATTGACACGGCCAGCATTACCAGGATCAGAAATGTGACCTTCATAACAAATTCTCCTACTAATCTTATGTAATGTCAACTTGAAGTTATAACTTCAGGATACATCGGGGCAACACGATAACCGGCCGCGAAATACTTGATAGAAAGAGTCAAAACATTCTAGAATTTTTAATGAAGTCCTTAATCATCCCTGCGCTTCTGGCAATCCTTGTATTTTCATGCACAAAGAGCAGACCTTATCGCGAACTGAAATTTGATGGCCAAAGTGTGAAAATAAGTCTGACCGACATAAGAGAACGTAAGCCCGAGTTTTACTCGGTTTTAATCGACGGGAAAAAGGTGAGCTTTTTTATCGTAATGGTAAATGGCAAGATCCAATCTTATTTTAATGCGTGCAGGCGGTGTTATCCGAGGAAACTCGGATTTGATCCTGCCGAAGGGCATATGAGATGCAGAGCCTGTAATGCGAAATATCCCCTGGATCAGTTGAAGGAAGGGATAGGCGACTGCTTTCCAATCCCTCTCAAAGGGGCAGAAGAAAAGTACACCTATATCATTGCCAGGGACGCTTTCCTGAAAGGAGTGAGGTTTTTTTGATGGCACTGCCTTTGCTTCCCCGCAGGCAGCCATATGTCGCTTGAGGACATCGATCCAGCGTGTAACGAGATCCGGCAGGACTCTTCTATCGAAAAAGGATGAGTGCTATCAAAGCATACCATAAACGAAACGCACAAGAATGCGTGCCGCAAAGTGATATACAGGACAAAGGACCCTTCCTGGATCTTTTTTGCACAATCTACTCGTCAAAGCTATTTGTTACAACTGGACTTTGTTATCTCGCCAACGACTCGGTTTTGCGCAGTAGTCGGTGACGTCCGCACTGCTCAATGAGAAAGTACCTCTTTTTCCCCTCCGTCAGCTTTTGATGAACATTTCTTCCGGTATTTCACGCCGGGGAAAGAGGGCTCCGAAATCGTCTCAATGCCAAGCTGCATGCCCGAGGTCTGGATGATCAGTCAAGTTGCAGGACAAAGTCCTCAGTTTCGCGGAGACGCAACCCCCGTCATGTACTGTGAGAAAGAGGACCGATGCTTACAACTACCGATGGGAAAGAGACCGGCAACTTCGCCGCCTTGCAGAAACACATATTGGGGGATTGTCCACCTTACATCCAGCTGCGATGTCCGGAGTAAACCGGGAGCAGTGCCAAGACGGCCGAAATGGGTGTCCTGAATCGCCGAAATACCCACCTTGTCGTCACGAATAAAAGATACCTTGAGAATCATCCCGGCTACATGGGATAATGGCCCATTCTCATGGACAAATGGAAAGACAATATACCCTCCAGTTGCAAAAAGATTGTACAAGAAAGCCGGGAAAGCCCCGTCATCGGCGGCT
>JARRRD010000113.1:0-11367 GCA_037381085.1 Candidatus Sulfobium sp. | reverse complement strand
CGCGCCTGCCTGCCGGCAGGCAGGTCGGGAATCCTTCTGAAAACAGGGAAAGATTCCGGACGAGCCGGAATGACAAAAGTAGAGGATATCATGAAATTTCAATTTTGAGATAGGTTCTATTTACCATTTACGTTTTTCGGTGGTGGGTCAGTTTACAAAAAGAAAGGTTAGCTGATTGTCATTCTCCGACTTGATCGGGGAATCCGGTATTCCTCTCCGGATACTCAGGTCAAGATACTCCGGTCAAGCCGGGGTATGACGGCATTTGAAAATGATCTCATAACGACCCGTTATCCGTCTTTCCCCCGATCTTGACAAACCCTGATTATGGGGATAACGTGGTCTTAAGATATAATTCGCATATAGATTGTTAACCGGAACGGATTGCAATAACTGCATGAAGGAGGATTGGTATGGATGCCGTGATACTCAGCAGGTTGCAGTTTGCCATTACCACCATGTTCCACTTCATCTTCGTCCCGATCACCCTGGGGCTGTCCCTTCTCGTCGCTTACATGGAGACCCGGTATGTCCGGACGGGAGACGAGATGTACCTCCGGATGACCAAATTCTGGGGAAAGCTTTTCCTCATCAATTTCGCCCTCGGTATAGTCACCGGGATCACTCTCGAATTCCAGTTCGGCATGAACTGGGCCCGGTATTCCAAATACGTCGGCGACATCTTCGGCGCACCGCTCGCAATTGAGGCGACGGTCGCTTTTTTCCTTGAGTCCACTTTCCTCGGGTTCTGGATCTTCGGATGGAACAAGGTATCCAAAAGGGTCCACGCACTCTCGATCTGGCTGGTGGCCATCGCTTCCAACCTCTCGGCCCTCTGGATCCTCCTTGCAAACGGCTGGATGCAGCACCCCGTCGGGTACGTTCTGAGAAACAACAGGGCGGAAATGGTGGACTTCACCGCGGTAGTCACAAACCCGTACGGACTTCTGAAATTCTTCCATACCATATTCGCCGCATACGTGGTGGCCTCGTTCTTCGTTATCGGCGTCTCCGCCTACCACATCCTGAAAAAAAGACATCTCGCGCTTTTCAAATCCTCATTCAGGATGGCAGCCACGTTCGGGCTTATAAGCTCAATCCTCGTGTTTGCAGTCGGCGATTTCCACGCAAAAGAAGTCGCAAAGACCCAGCCCGCGAAGTTTGCCGCCATGGAATCGCTGTGGGAAACCACCAGTGCCGCACCCTATTACCTCATCGAGTTTCCCGACACCAAAAATGAGCGTAATGCTGTCGAAGCGATACGTATACCTGAAATGCTCAGTTACCTTGCTTTCGGTTCCGGGGAGGCCCGGGTGACGGGACTGAAGGCGTTTGCGCCGGCGGACAGACCTCCTGTCTTACCCGTATTTCTGAGCTTCAGGGCGATGTTGGCCCTCGGGCTGCTCTTCGTTCTCCTCACCCTGATCTCCTTCATCATTTCAGTGAGAGACAGGACGGAGGACAACCCGTTCTTCCTCAGGCTCATGATCTACGCGATCCCTTTGCCCTTCCTTGCCGCCCAGCTCGGCTGGATCGTCGCGGAGGTGGGCAGGCAGCCGTGGATAGTCTACGGGGTATTGAGAACATCCGATGCCGTCTCAAAGGCCGTCACCGCGCCCCAGGTGTTTGGCTCACTGGTGGGCTTCATCCTGTTGTACGGCATGCTGGCAGTGGCCGATATCTACCTTCTTGCGCACTATTCCAGGAAAGGGCCGGAAGAAGACCTGTCGGCAATCCTTAAATCTTCAACGGGCAGGGAGGTGTAACATGCTATTCCAGGTAATCTGGTTCATACTCTGGGGAGTGTTATGGGCGGTGTATTTCATGCTCGACGGTTTCGACCTCGGCGCCGGTATCCTGCAGCGGTTTCTGGGGAAAACCGATACCGAAAGAAGACTCGTGATCAATACCATTGGCCCGGTGTGGGACGGCAATGAAGTATGGCTCCTCACTGCTGGAGGCGCCACCTTCGCGGCATTCCCGACGACTTACGCCCTGATGTTCAGCTATCTCTACACGCCTCTTCTCATCATACTGTTCGCCCTGATCCTCAGGGGCGTGTCATTTGAATTCAGGGGGAAATTCGAAAGCCGGACATGGAGAAGTCTGTGGGACCTGGCCATCTTTGTCGGGAGCTTTGTTCCCACGCTGCTGTTCGGCGTGGCCTTCGGCAACATCTTCCAGGGTCTTCCCATGGACGCCGCGGGTTATCACGGCAACCTGTTTTATCTGCTTAACCCTTACGGACTGCTCACGGGCCTCTTCTTCGTCCTGTTGTTTGTAGAACACGGGGCCCTCTGGCTCACGATCAAGACGGACGGCCCCGTCAGCGAGAGGGCTGCGCGGCTGGCGAAAGGGGCCTGGGGCTTTCTCCTCGTCGTGGCCGTGGCCTTCCTTGCCTATTCATACTTTGCCACCAACCTGTATGCCAATTACCTTCAGCATGTCTTTCTCTTCATCATCCCCCTGCTCGCAGTCGCTGCGCTCCTGGGCATAATATTCTTCATCAGAAAGGAACGGCACCTCGCCGCTTTCTGGTCTTCCTGCGTAACGATCCTTGCAGTGACCTTCACCGGCGTCACCGGGCTTTATCCGAACCTCATACCGTCCAGCCTCGACCCCGCTTACAGCCTGACCATATTCAATTCGTCATCAAGCGCTTACACCCTGAAGATCATGACCGTAGTTGCCCTTATCTTCGTCCCTGTCGTCATCGGTTATCAGATCTGGACTTACAGCACCTTCCGCCATAAGATAAGGGAATCCGACATAACCGAAAGCGGGGAATCTTACTAGGCGGCATTATGCGTAAATTTGGGTCATACCGGGGACGAACCAGGCAGGGATAGTTGCTTCGAGCTGTTTTCAGGAAAAGACCTTAGTTCCCCGGTTCAGCCGGGGAACTAAGGTCGATCAAATCATGATCTGCGGAGAAACTCTATTTGGATTTGGCAGGCTGGACCGGCGCAGGTGCAGGGGCAGGGGCACCCTTCTGCTGAGGCTGGACCCCCTGCAACGGCCCTTTCGCAGCGCCCGGAGCGGGCGGCACGGGTCTATGTTCGGTCATGGGGGCCGGAGTAACGACAGACCTTCCCTTTGCCGTAACAATTGCAAGAGTGAGCGAGGTGAGCATGAAGATGACCGCTGCTACGGTAGTAAGTTTTCCGAATATCGTGGCCGCGCCGCGGGCCCCGAAGAGGGTCTGGCTGGAGCCGCCGAAAGCGGCACCAAGTTCGGCACCCTTGCCGCTCTGGATAAGGACAATGAATATTATAAAGAAACATACGATAAGGTGGATTATTAAAAGAAAAGTCTGCATTACATCTCCTTTTTGAAACTGACGATCCTTGCAAAGCTTTCCGGCTTCAGACTGGCGCCGCCGACAAGGGCACCGTTCACATCCGCGCAGGCCATCAGGCCGTCAACATTATCGGGAGTGACACTCCCGCCATATATTATACGGATCAGGCGGGCATCATGTCCATAGAGGTTGCCGAGAGTTTCCCTGATAAAGGAATGTACTTCCTGCGCCTGGTCGGCGCTTGCGGTCCTCCCCGTCCCGATTGCCCATATAGGCTCATAAGCGACAACGAGGTCCTCATAAGCAACCCCTTCGAGTCCCCCGGCAACTTCTCTCTTTATTACCTCAAAGGTCCTTCCGGCCTCTCTCTCTTCCAGAGATTCTCCCACGCAGAAGATGACGTGCAAACCCGCCTTCTTCGCGGCCTTTATCTTGCGGTTTACAACGCCGTCGTCCTCGGAGAAATACTGTCTTCTTTCGGAGTGGCCGGTTATGACATGACCGCATCCCGCATCAATAAGCATGCCGGGGGCAACTTCACCCGTATACGCGCCTTTCTCTTCCCAGAAGACGTCCTGCGCCGCAAGCTGAAGGTTCGTCCCCTTTATCAACTGTCCCGCCGCAGACAGGGCGGTGAAGGGAGGTGCGATCACTATGTCGACATCAGTGACATTGTCGACCGCAGGAATGAAGCCGCCCAGAAACGCTTTGGTCTCCCCCACCGTCTTGTTCATCTTCCAGTTCGCCGCTATAAAATAACGCATAATGTCGTTTAATTTAATGCATAGGCCCGTTAATGTCAAGCAGGGAAAAGGGCTTTCACCCGGCTACACTAGCGATAATATACCGTAACCAGCGTCTGGAACCTGAAGACATTTTCCGAAGTTCGGAATATACTGAAGTGAGGGTACTGTCTTTCCTGGAGCCCGGCCCGCTCCGGAAGCGATCCTCCCGGTCTGTCCGATATAACCACAACCGCGTCCTTCCTGCCGGAACAGTCCGCTGAATAGTATAGGGGGTTCCTGTATTCCCAGGTAAACCTGAGTGGAGAAGTTCTGATCACTTCAGGACCGGGAAACCCTTCGGGTTTATACCTGAAGCAGATATTTCCCCTGGTATAGAGGTCGAGAATAGGCACGGTTACCGCGGGGTTCACCGGCATTTCCGACGGCATCGCAGTAATGACATCCATGTTCTGAATCCCCGTCGAATTGAGGAATGCACCGGCATACTTCAGGTTTGCCGTGCTGATACGCTCAAGAAAGGGAAGGTAGGCAAAGAGGGCGACCACAATTGCAAAGGCCGCAATACTCAGGCCGATGAACTTTGTTATCGCCCTGTCCCTGATCTGCATCAGGCCGTAGGACGCGGCGAGGACCAGCATGGGAAAGACCATTATGATATACCGGCTCCGCCTTATCTGCAGGGCGACTACCACCGCCAACAGCCAGAGCACGATCAGGTACTTCAGGTCCCGCTTCCTGTATGCACAGTAGATGGAATAGAGAGCCGCAGCAGTGATGGCGGGATGGATCTGAAAGAAAAAGGTCGAGAGGAAGCTTTCCCCCCACCTCCCCAGACCGGGCTTCTGATACGAAACGAGAAGTCTCATCTGTTCCGAAAAAGTATTCCATTTATAAAAGAAAACCGTTCCTACTATCGCCGCTGTGACAGCCCCCACGGCAATTCCCCGTAAAAGATACTCCCTGCGGCGGGGCCCGCCTTTCGAAGCATACACCGCCATTATGACAATCAGGACAGTCAGCATCAGCCAGGTGGAATATTTCGAATAGAAGGCCACGAAGATCCACAGGGCGGAAGCTGCGATCATCGCCCCCCCACGGTCGAGGGCCCGCAGAAACGTATAAACCGAAAGGGTGAGAAAAAACATGGAAGGTACATCTACCAGCATGAGCGGGACCTGGGAATAGAGATAGGGAATCCCTAAAAGAAGCAGTCCCGCGGTCATTCCGAGCCGCTCATCCCACAGCGATCTGCCTATGAGATAGGTGAGCACCACCGTCCCCGAAAAGAGGAAACTGGTAAATATCTGTATGTAGAGCCTTGTCTCCCCGAAGAACCTGAATATCAGGCCGTAAAGGAAGGGTATGGCGGGCATGTCCGTCCATGCCGAAATCCCCCTGCCCCACTCCCTCACAAACCAGGGTACTCCGTAAAGCTCGAGATATTTCGCCGCCGTGAAATATCTAGACGCGTCCACGATGACCTCCGGTTCCTGCCAGAAGAGGGCGGAGACGGCGTAGGAAAAAACAAAGAGGGAGACCGCCGGGTGCCTTTCAAGGAGTGAAGTCTTTGAAATCAGCCAGGCGACGGCGAGAGCCGCCGCCAGTATCCAGAGAACAAAAGGATCTGGTATGTGAGAAGGGTCAGCAGGGTAAAGATCAGCGCATAACCGTTCTTCCTCAGCCGGCCGCGCAGATCAGACATGGGAACCCGGGAAAACCCCCGCCCTGCGGTCCTTCCCTACCAGGACACTACCTTGTCATACGAAAAAATGGCGTCGATGATGTCTTCGTATGACACGTCCTTCCTTGACAGATCGATGGTCCTGACCTCGTTTTCCTTCGATTGAACGCCTATAATCTGGCCGGATAATTCGGTGGGTCCGTCGTTTAATATATGAAGAATCTTCATCTTAATTCCTCCTTTATGTGAAAACCTGTATTTCTCTTTTGTCCCTCTCCTCCGTGTGCCGGTCTATAAGACGATTATCTTGTCGGCATCGTGGTTCATCACCGCATTGTTGTACTGGCTTCCGCAAACCATCTCCTCGGGAAGACCCTCCGTGACGGCGCCGACATGCTTGGCGCTATGGTCGCAGAAGCTCGTGGTAACGCCCTTCATTCTGCACAGCTCAGAGAACTCCGGCGTCGCCAGAAGTTTCGTTCCGTCGTCCATGTTGAATACTGTCACTTCGTGCCCCTTTGCGAGAGCGGCCCTGGCCAGCCCCATGACATGATCAAGATGTCTGTCGGTGTTGACAAGAATTCCGAGTTTCATTTTACCTCCTTAATAAGTCAGTCGTTCGCTGAAGTCAGATCACCAAAAAGAAAGAAAGATTCCGGACCTGCCTGCCTGCCGGCAGGCAAGCCGGAATGACAGCCAAGCTAAATCATACTTCACATGCAGATTCTATTTAATGGCCGAAGAAACAATATATACAAATTATAGGCGAATTCCCCCAAAAAGGTAACCGCTCACGTCCGTCCTCTCAACGCGCCAGGGAAAACAGCACCAGTCCCCGTTGCTACCACGGGAAAAAACCCCGGATCTTCCCGAAGACCGCCTCGGGGCTGATCTCCGCCATACATCTGAAATCGCGGCACCTCTTCCTGAAGCATGGCGAGCACTCTCTTTCACTCCGGATGATCACGTGTCCTTTCCCGTACGGCCCCGTCCTCTCCGGACTCGTGGGGCCAAAGAGCGCAGCAACGGGGACATTAAGGGCCGCAGCTATGTGCATCGGTCCCGAGTCGTTCGAAACAACCATGCGCGCGTCCCTCATTACCTCAATCAGCTCCGCCAGTGTGGTCCTGCCAGCAAGAGAGACGGTCTTGCCGCCTGCCATTCCGACAATCCGGTCAGCGATGGCGACGTCCTTCCCGTTTCCGACAACCACAGATTTCAGCGGCAGCATCGATGCAAGTCTGCCGAAACTTTCGGCCGGCCAGACCTTTGTATCCCACCGCGCTCCGGGGACCAATACGACATAATCTCTTAAAGAGGTCTTGAGTTCCTTTATCCTCTTCAGCCCGCTCTTCACTAGCGGAAAGGGGAAGATTACATCCCCGCTGTTGCACCCCAATTCATGAGCGACCTCAAGATAGCGTTCCACCGCGTGCATGTTCCTGCCGGTGCCGACCCTCCTGCTGTAAAAAAGTGTGCTCCCTTCCCTGGCCTCCGCAAACCCTATCCTGAGGGGGGCCCCCGTACTCGCCGTTATCAGGCCGCTTCTCAGAAGCCCCTGGAGGTCTATGACCATGTCGTAACCCCCATCTCTAAGCCGCCTGAACAATGCCCTGATCTCCCTCAAGGTCTGCCCTGTCCTGGATATCTTCTTCCACATGTCCTTGTTGATTATTATCAGGCCGTCGATCATCGGGTGCCCTTCGAGAAGCCCCTCAAGTCCCTTTGCGATCACCCAGTGGATCTCCGACTTTGGGAAGCAGGATCTCAGCGAATTGAGAAAGGGAAGACTGTGGACGACATCCCCCAGGGAGCTGGGCTTTACTATGAGGATCTTCTTCGGCTGTTTCGCAATACCCATGCTTTTCATTTTATCAATCTGACAGCCCGCAGAAAAATACCCGGAGAGCCCGCAACGTTAGTGTACACTTTCATTAACCTTGTGCATGCCCAATAATATCCACGGCATCTTTCAAATCCCTCGCCGTAAAATCGGCATGCAGCGATGCACTGTCCTGGCCGGTCATAACGAGGACCCCCTTCGCACCGACCGTCCTCGCAAGCCGCATATCCAGGTCCCTGTCCCCGACGACAAAGGACTTCCTCAGGTCAACGCCGAAGTCGTGAGCCGCCTGAAAGAGCAGGCCGGGCTCTGGCTTTCTGCAGGAGCATCTTTCATCAGGATGATGCGGACAGTAATAGAAGCCGTCGAAGCCGTATTTTTCGACGAATATGCCATTGATCTCTTTCACGAAATCTTCTTTTACCAGACCGCGGGCTATGCCCGACTGGTTCGATATTCCAATCAAACTATATCCTTGTTTTTTCAATATGTTAAGGCTATTAATATCATGTACCACTTCAAAGTCTTCCATCCTCTTAAGATAGTTGACTTCCCTGCAGAGTGTCCCGTCCCTGTCAAAGAAAGCGGCCTTCGCTGACCTTGTCTGCCGCTTCACGGCATCAAATACCTCTTCAGAAGTGACAAGGTCCATACACCTTATCTCTTTCTTCCTGCACGTCCTCTCAAAGCAGGGCGCGCAATCGACCTCCCGCCTGATAACTATGTCACCGTCTCCGACAGGCCCGGTAAGTTCCGGTGACGTAGATCCGAATACGGCGACTACGGGGGTGCCGACCGCATATCCTATATGCATCGGCCCTGAATCATTGGTTACAAGCACGTCCGCCTCGGATACAAGGGCAATAAGTTCTCGCAGCGTGGTACTTCCGGCCATAATGCTTACCCGTTGTGATTGACCGGATTTTGCACCGTCATCCGAACTTCGGGGATGGATCCCTTCAAGGATCTCCTCTCCGATCCCCCTCTCGGCAGGTCCGCCGAATATCACGACACTCCCGCCAAGTTCATCGATTACTCTCTCCGCCACTTCGGAGAACCTGGAAGGATGCCATCTCTTGGATGAGCCGAAAGAGGCTCCCGGGTTTATGCCTACTATGGGACGCCTCAGCCCGGCAAGCGCCTTCCGGGCCTCCAGCCTTTCTTCCAGGGAGAGGTAGATCCAGGGACGGGAAGCCTTCACGGCAAACCCGGCCTTTTCAAGAAGGTTCAGATAATATCCGACATGATGAAGGCCCGCGGCATGTTTATCAAAGGGGACCGCCCTTGTGAGAAGTGCCCTTCTGCCGTCCCTGCTGTATCCTATCCTTTCAGGTATGCCCGCGAGAAAGGCTATTATCGCCGCATCGATCGCATTTTGCAGCAGTACGGCGCGGCTGAAACCATGACCCCTCAACTGCCGGGCAAGTCTGAATCTTCCCCTTATTCCCTTGTGGTCTTCCGAATAGATGATCACCTCGTCGATATTCGGATCCTTTTCGAAGATGGGAAAAACCCAGGGCTTGACAAGAAGGGCTATTTTCGAGTCCGGATTTGCGAGTCTTAGCGCCCGCAACGCAGGCAGTGTCATCACCGCATCCCCGATCCAGTTGACACCTCTCACCAATATGGCATCGCGGTCTTTGTCCTTCACGGGTTATTTTAACACGGACATCGTGGGTTCCCGATCATGATCGATATAAAACGATGTCCCCCGTGTTAGTCTTGCGGTCGCGAAAAAAACCTCAGAAAGCACGGAAGGGACACTGAAAAATGTCTTGCAGCGACATATTGCAGTACCTGTAGAAAGGCCTGCCAGCCATTTTCCGGAAGTCATTAAACATTGGGTCCTCACTCATGTGGAAGATAAACGGAATCATGTCGTCACTAGAAGACTTTTTAGGTGTTCCTTCCGTGCCGCCTTGCAACGTTAAAAACTTCTATTCATCCTGTGAAGCAATGACGTCGTCGATCCAGGAAAGGGCGGCGGAGACTGTCGGAAAGCCGATGGTACTCGTAAGGAGAAGGAGCGAGTGGTAAATCTCATCAGGCCTCGCCCCGGCCTCAAGCGCCCGCCGGGCATGGGAATGCACCGCCCCTTCGGAGCGTACGGCCGCAGCTCCGGCCAGCTGGATAAGCTGCGCCGTCTTTTCATCCAGGGGGCCCGCAGCTCTGGCTGCCCGACCGAGGTTGTTCAGGGCTGCAAAGTATTTCTTGAACTCTTTCCCGATCCGGGAATACTGACCCGGAAGCTTCGATTTCGACATGTTCCCTCCTGTCCGGAAGTTTTTAAAAAAGTCCGCCGTTGTATCAGCCGGCGTTTATGTATTCCCGGCGTGCCCTGCTGCCGAAGGAAGTCAGGATATCGTACGGAATGGTATTGATCCTTGAGGAGAGCTCAACGGCGGTAATCGCATCTGCGCCCTGTCGGCCAAGGATCACCACTTCATCGCCGTCGGAAACACCGTCAACATCAGTCACATCTATCATGGTAAGGTCCATGCAGACCCTACCTGCCACCGGGACACGCCTGCCCCGCACAAGCATCTCGGAATTATTGGAAAACAGGCGGCTGTAGCCGTCCGCATAGCCGACTGGCACTACGGCTATCCTGCTCCGCCTCTTCGTGACAAAAGTTCTTCCGTAGCTTACGGGTGTCCCTGCAGGCAGGTCTCTCACAACCAGTATCCTCGTCCTGACCTTCATGACCGGCCGGAGGCCGCGGTCGTCGTTGAATGGTGAATAACCGTAAAGTATCAGACCGGGCCTTACGGCATCAAAAAAGGCTTCTTCCAGGGAAATAATCGCCGCGCTGTTGGCGATATGGGCCATGACCGGCCGGCCTAATCTCTCCGAGACCTCCCTTCTTACCTTGCGGAACATTTCGATCTGCAGGCCGGCAATGGTCTTGTCCGTCAGGTCGGCCTCCGAGAAATGGCTCATGAGCCCCTCCACTTCGATGCCCCCCATTGCGGCCATCTTCCCGATGTCTGAGACCGCGCTTTGAGGACTGAATCCTATCCTCCCCATCCCCGTATCGACTTTCACATGCGCTGCTATCATCGTTCCCCTGCGCAGCGCCTCCTTCGAAAAGGCGGCTGCAGTCCGCAGGTCATGAAGGACCGGAACAAGGTCATGGCGGAAGTAGTCTTCCGTATCAAAGGTATCGAAGAGAACCAGGATAGGTGCCTTGATGCCGGCCTCTCTCAGCTTCCGCGCTTCTCCGGTAAAGGCGACCGCAAGACATGAAGCCCCGGCGTCAACCAATCTCCCGGAAACCTCTGTGGCGCCGTGACCATAGGCATCGGCCTTCACTACACTTATGACAGGGACTTTCCCTGTAATCCTGCTGATACTTTCGAAATTATGCCGGAGGGCGGAAAGGTCAATCTCGGCGACAGGGCCTCTATTCACCTTTATCTTTTTCTTCCTGTCCCTTTGCTTCTTCCTTTTCTACATCTTTCTTTTTTGGCGTAACATCGATCTCATCCGGTTCGGATGTAGCTTTCTTGAAGTTCTTGATAGCCTGTCCGACACCCTTTCCGATCTCGGGCAATCTCGCTCCCCCGAAAAGCACGACAACGATGACAAGAATCACAATAAGCTCAGGCATTCCCAGACCAAACATTATAGAGCCTCCTTAACTTTTATTACCGACAAGTTCCTGTTTTTACCTCCCACCATCTAATACACCTCACTTTTTTAATTATAATAGTTTATCACACTTCTTTTAAAGCTCTTCTTTACCCATCTACTACTGTTGAACGCCCGACAGTCCCCGGATGAGAGGCCGGAAACA
>JARRRD010000112.1:0-7191 GCA_037381085.1 Candidatus Sulfobium sp. | reverse complement strand
GGAATGACGGAGGTAGCCAGAATCACAACAATTTCAATTTCGAGATAGGTTCTGGCGAGTTGCAGTCTTCTTTGCTGGGATTTTGTGGCTCTTGTGCCTTATCTGGCCATTTTGTCTCAGGAAAGACACGGCGCCTCAGCCCTGTGATATCATACAAGATACCGAATTCAACCGCAAGATGCCCTATCTTAACATAAATCTGTTTGCCTTCATGCCAATAATTTTCCTTGTCTATGGCCTGACCTTCTTCATGCTGGGCATTACAATTTCGGTTGAAAACTTTTTGTCCGGCCCCTCCGGGCCCTCCGTTCGATTCAAACGCTTTATCGTTTCCCCCTGGGGGGCCCTTGCGGTCTTCGGGCTCTTGCAGGGGCTATATGAATTCATGGAAACCTTCAGCATACTGTACGGCGGCCTGACTTTTCCTCTGAAGGTTCTGAGACTTCCCGTCCTGCTCTTGTCCTTCTATTTTCTGTTTAAATTCGGGGTTTCCTACGGCCGTAATCGGGAAAAAGGCGGGGCGGGGTCTGCCGGCCGCAGGCTCATTTTTCCAAATATCATGATCGCTCTCTGGCTGGTCCTTTGTCTCTACCTCCTTATCGGCCATGGATTCGGAGACAAATGGCTTACTGAAGCGAGTATACTCTCAAGGTATCTGCTCGGGCTTCCAGGGGGCCTTGTGGCGGCATTTGCGCTGGCGATGTCCAAGAGGGATAATGTCCCGGGCGCAAGAAAGTACCTGATGGCAGCATCCCTTGGTTTTGGTTTATATGCGGCCGGGCTCTTGATCACCTCGAAGGCGGACTTCTTTTCCCTTCCCGTTCCCGACTATGGATCCTTTTACAGGGCTGTGCATGTTCCCGTACAGGTATTCCGGACTGTGATCATGGTCATTGTCACCTTTGCCCTGCTCAGGTTTTTCAGGCTTTCCAAAGACTTCGCGAGCATACGGTTCAAGGCCATCATGCATGTTATCATTGCGGTGGTGATCCCCGCCTTCTGCATCATACTCCTGGTATCATATCTGATGGCCGACGCTCTTCTCCGGTTGTCGCATAAGGAGAATGAAAGGCTGGCCTCTGCGACGGCGCACAGGATGGAGGTTTCACTGATCAATACTGAAAAAGCCTTTAAATACAATATGTTGTTTGCCAGAACTGACCGGGACGTCCCGATTAAAGATTTTATTGAGCCTCTCCTGGGGGAAGACTCCTATATGAACGGGGTGGCCTTTTTTGATGCAGGAGGGGAAATATTCCGCGCCGTCAGCGATCCTTCATCGCAGGCGGTAAGTTTCAGCGGCGACGCCGGGGGGCTGCGCACAAGGAATTTACTCGCGGCCCTTACGCCTGAGACTGCCCTTAGCGATTTTTATGTGTTAAGACATGGCGGTAGAAACGCCTCCATGGTCTTTCCCCTGAAGGGAGGTCGTATAGAGGTTTGACATGGAGAGCGGGAAGCTTTATGACGCGATCGAAGAAAAGATTGGTCCTACGGGATGGTCGCTCATAATCGAAATACCGCGGGATGACGTAGTCGCACCCGTATTAGACGTATTCAAGGGCCTGGTGGCCGGAATTCTCCTGGTCTATCTGTCGGCCGTCGCCGCTGCCGTTTTTTCTGTAGGAAAAGTGACCAGGCCTATTAACGCCATAGCGGAAAGGGTCAAATCAATAGGGAGGGGAGACTTCGCGTCCACTGTAGAGATAAAGACGGGAGACGAGGTCCAGACGCTGTCTGATGAGGTTGAAAAAATGGCCGTGATGCTGGTAGAAAAGAAGGAAATGGAAAAGCGCCTGGTGCAGACCCAGAAAATAGCCTCGCTGGGACGTCTTGTCTCCGGGGTGGCACACGAGATCAATAACCCCCTCAGCGTCATCATATGGTCCTCCCAGCTGCTCCTGCGGGATTTCAAGCCGGGAGACAGGCGTCATGAGGACTTGAAAATGCTGGAAAAACATGCCCTTGCATGCAAGAAGATCGTCGATGACCTTCTCCGGTTTTCCAGGACCGGCAAACAGGTAGACATTGCGGTGGACATAAACAGGAACATCGAAGAGGCGCTTTCCCTCATCGGAAAACATACGAAGGGCGATATCTCGCTTGTTCTTGATTTCGACCCGTCTTCTCCAAAGGTACAGGGCGACCCCGACAGGCTGCATCAGGTCTTTCTCAACCTTGCGGTGAATGCCGTGGATGCAATGAAAAAGAAGGGCGGCACGCTCACTGTCAGTACGAGGTCCGTCGGCGCGGGCCGGGAAAGGTCCGTCGAGGTGACCTTCGCCGATACGGGCTGCGGCATTAGCCCGGAAGACATGGAACGGATATTCGATCCCTTTTTTACGACCAAAGAGGCCGGAGAGGGTACGGGGCTCGGCCTTTCCGTTTCTTACGGCATCGTCTCTGACCATAACGGCAGGATGTGGGCTGAAAGCGCCGGGGGAAAGGGCTCGACGTTCCATATAGTCCTGCCGGAATTGGAGAACGCCGGTCAGGAGACTACATGAATCCTGCTGCCAGGAAATGTCACAAAAAGAGACCACTGTTGCCACATAATGCACAAAAGGCACAAGAATTGAGAAGAGAAAAAGATATCCTGGAATTGTGTACTCAGATCGGGCAGATTGCTTTTGACCTGCAAGTCCATCTGAGTCATGGTCACTTGGAAAAAGTGTATGAGAACGGGCTGGCGCACAGGCTCAGAAGAAATGGATTGAGGGTTGAGCAACAGTATCCTCTCAAGGTTTTCGATGAAGACGGAACGGCTCTTGGAGATTACTATGCCGACTTGTTTGTCGAAAGCCGTCTTATTATTGAACTCAAGGCATGCAAGGCGTTGGCTGCCGAACATACGGCGCAGGTTTTGGGATACCTGAGAGCGTCGGGTCAGAGCCATGCTCTGCTGATAAATTTTGGTTCTCCAAAGATCGAAATTAAGAAGTTTATTTTGTGACTTTTGTGCTTTTTGTGGCCTGTAACTATTGTGGATTATGAACAGTAAAATACTCATAGTGGACGATGAGAAGGACGCCCTCTCCCTGCTGGAGAGGATGATCCTTTCCGAGAGGGACCATGAGGTGCTGAAAGCTGAATCCGGGGCCGGGGCGCTGGAGGTGCTGTCGGCGCAGGATATCGATCTCGTACTTACGGACATGATAATGCCCGGTATGGACGGTCTGGAGCTCCTCGGGAGGATAAGGGAAAGGTGGCCGGATAAGACCTGCATCATAATGACCGCCGCCGGGTCCATAGAGACGGCGGTGCAGGCGATCAGGAATGGGGCCTATGATTACATAACGAAACCTTTCCAGTATGACGAACTCCTTGTGCTGGTCGACCGGGCTCTCGAAAGGGTGCGTCTCCTCGACGAAAAGCGGTACCTGCAGTCGGAGCTGCTGGGACACTCCGGTTTCAGCGAGCTGGTCGGCAACAGTCAGGGCATGCTGAAGGTCTACGAAATGATCAGGAATGTGGCTGCCACATCCGTTTCCGTTCTGATCACGGGTGAGAGCGGCACCGGGAAGGAGCTTGTGGCCAGGGCCATACACTTCGAGGGCAAGAGACGGGAAAGGCGTTTCATTGCAGTAAACTGCGGCGGACTGCCCGAGACCATACTGGAAAGCGAGTTCTTCGGATATCTGAAAGGGGCCTTCACGGGCGCCCTCAGGGACAAGCGCGGGCTTCTGGAAGAGGCCGACGGCGGCACGCTTTTCCTCGATGAAGTGGGGGACCTCAGTGCACCAACGCAGGTCAAGCTCCTCCGGGTGCTTCAGGAGGGGGAGTTCCGCTCCATAGGAGACCACAGGGACAAGAAGGTCGACCTGCGGGTCATCAGCGCAACCAACAGGGACCTGGAAACAGAGGTGGCGAAGGGGAACTTCAGGGAAGACCTCTACTATCGTTTGAAGGTCGTTACCATTAGCATGCCGCCCCTCAGGGACAGAAGGGATGACATTCCCCTCCTTGCGTCCCACTTCGTAAAGAGATATTCAAAGAAATACGAGAAAGAGATCACCGGGGTTTCACCCTCGGCGATGCAGCTGATGATAAGCAGTCACTGGAAAGGGAACGTAAGGGAGCTGGAAAACGCGGTAGCGAGGGCCGTTGCGGTATCGGGAGGCCCGGTGATCGAAGAGGCGGACCTGTTTCCGGGGGAAGGGACGGCAGGGGAAGACGCCCCCGGTTTCAAGGAGGCCAGGAAGCAGGCCCTCACGACTTTCTACAGGACCTATCTCACGACGGCCCTTACGAGAAACAAGGGCAATGTGTCAAAGACTGCCGAGGAATGCTCCATGCTGAGACAGTCGCTTCAACAGATAATGAAGCGCTGCGGCATCAATCCGGAAGACTTCAGGTAAACCACAAAAAGCACAAGTGCTCAAGACAAAAGAGAATTCTGCCACAAAAAACACAAAAATCACATAGTCAGACCTTAACAAAATGTATACCCGACTGAAGCCATATGCGATGAAGAAAAGAAATTGGAAGTCTCGGGAAACTTTATATCTTTTGTGCCTTTTGTGCTTTTTGTGGCTAGGTTAGGTATTGACTTTCCTGCTTTGAGCGAGCCGTGTATTCACGATTGGTGCAAGATTAGACACAGAATGTGCAAGTTTTATATTGCGACTGAGAGACTAGCCTCCGATGCCCAATTTGTAGCCATTTGATGCCGTTACCGGCTTCTTTTATGTACCGGCTTCCCTGCAATTTAAAGGTTGCAGTAACCTATCCGCTTTGAAGCCCCGTTACATTTTTATCCTTTAATATCAAAGCCTTATATGGCGATAAAAAAGTTCTGCCTCTTGGTACGGCTCTTGCCATAGATATGATCGCCGTGAGGTAACCCCCCTAGAAGACCTCCGGCATACAGAATGGCAGACACCGAGGAGGTGTCGACGGGAAATTAAGTTCTACCTACGGAAATGGACGCAGGTAGTTTTGCGCGTCCGGAGTCTGAGCAGCAAGAAATCAAAAAAATCCTAAGATTAAGGAGTTAGCAGATGAAAATAACCAAGACAACATTGCTATTTATAGCAACATTGTTTTTCCTGGCCCTGCCGCTTGCATTTGTAGGCAGCAACGCCCAGGCGGCATTACCGTATACGTATAACTGGACCGGTGCAGAGCACAATGCGGACGGCGGCTGGACCATGCCGGCAGACAACGGTACTTGCATCGGGGCCGATGCAAGTACGCCGGTCGACGGCAACGCCCAGACTTTAGGCAAGCAGGGTCCACGCGAAAATTGCGGCTCCGTTCAGCCGGCCTGGGTCGGAACCGATTTTGTCACTCAAGCAGCATGCACGGCCGCAGGCTACGCTTGGAAAGGGAAGTGCTCGCTTCCGGGTTATTACCATTATGCGGCAGAGTGCACCGCTGACGGTGGAACGTGGACACCCAATCCCGACGGCGCAGGCAACTGCGAGAACATGTGGTACAATGACACGAGCGCTGCATATGTGACCGGTGCTGACACTAACCATGAATGCCTTTACTGCCACAACGGCGGCCATGGCTACAACATGTCGGGTTACCTGAAGAGCGCCCACGCCAATGCTACGAGGCCAGCCGACACGTATGCATGGATAACCCCGATCGAAGAAGGCAGCACCGCCTACACGTCGAACAGCAGCGGCAATGCCATCGATTGGGCTAACGAAACGATCGATATAAGCGGCACACCTACGCCCTTTTACTGGATATTCGGCAGCTGGCTGGAAGGCGCCCCGGCCAGTGCGCGTATCATTTATCAGGGCTTTAGTCAGTATGGCAGCTCCTGGGTTGACTGTAACCGTTGCCACGCCACCGGTTACGATGTGGACACAACAGCTCAGGCGGGCCTGGAGCCTTATGCTACTTTCCCGAGCCTCGCAACTGGCGCCACTCCGGCTGATGCACCTCTGAATATGACCGGAAATGCCGACGAAAGCACGACGGGATGGGCCGACTGGCAGCATTGGGGCATTACCTGCTCAAGATGCCATAATGCAGTCGACGGTAATCATGCTGATAGCGGACCTGCAGTTAATAATCTGCCGGCCCCCTCAAGCGCGGGCCAGGCCGGGAGCGTAACCCCGGACGAGGCTGTTCAGCAGACATTCGTATGCTACCAGTGTCACTATCAGAACGACTCCAAGAATCTCCGCGATCCCAGAGTGACTAACCCCGGCGAGCAGCTTGTTGACGGCGGCAGCGCTGTTGTAGAGCGCCATGCAAACGGCTTCCTGAACAGCCCGCATGCCAGGTTCTCCGGCACCTATGGACAGCTTGCCGACTCTACACAGTACGACAGCCATTTCACAGCTCACTACGGATCATGCGCAGCATGCCACAACGTTCATGACTCGGTCACGGATAATGCGGCAGACGCCCAGACGTGGAACGCCGAGTGCGGTCTCAATTGCCACAGCCAGGATCCGAGTGATCCTTACGCCAAGCCGCTGGCCAATATCCAGCATCCGACAGGACCAGGAACGCCGCTGTATGGCGTGACCACTGCTGATCCCGTAGAGGCGTGCCAGACATGCCATATGCCTGGTGGTCTCCACCTCTTCAGGATAAACCCAGACCCGTCATACAGCACCTCCACGGGCGGGACCTATTTGAATGCTATACCTGATCCCACCCATAACAATTTCCCGTCGGTTTATGTCGACCTCGACCTGGCATGCGGCCAGTGCCACGGCGGCGATACGGCGAATGCGCAGGCCACTGCTGCGGCGCACGGGGCACCTTATATGACGAAGGCTGAGCTTGCTCCTTATGCCGAGGTGATGCACGGCGGGACCGGTTCATCCGCTCCTACAGGGAAACTGTTCATGTGGACCAACGATTCCTCAAATCCCTATGCGGTCAACTTTACGGTGACCGGCGCGGCATGCACCGAAGGCGGCTGCTCCTACTCCTGGGACTTCGGAGACGGCAGCACGGGTAGTGGACCGGCGGTGAACCATACGTATGCGGATGGCACGCCCGTAAACGTGACAGTGACCGTTTCCAACGGTGGGACCAACACCCAGATCGTGACACCTATCGATGTACATACGGCCCCGACTTGCGCAGGCAATGCCGCTTTTTCTACAGCGGTTAATGCTGGCGTGAGCGGTATGGCTGTCAGCTTCATCGATGGCACCACTCCGACGACTGACGGAACCCCTGGGGTATATGTGAACTGGGGTGACGGAAGTCCTC
>JARRRD010000111.1:0-5822 GCA_037381085.1 Candidatus Sulfobium sp. | reverse complement strand
TGCTTTCGAGAAGCCTCTGGATGCCGGTGATAAAATGCGAGGACGGCACGGTGGTGATCGCAGCCAACGATCCAGAAAGCCGGGTGGTGAGGCAAGAGGCCAGGAGGTATCTCGGGGCGGAAAATTACGAATTCAGGGTCGCCCTGGAGGAGGACATCCGCTGGTTTATACAGGACTTCCTTCATGCCAAACCGGGGCTGCTGATCGGCACGGAGAGGACGGGGCTTGCCTTCTGGCGGACCACCATGGCCCAGTGGAGGACAAGACTGGCCTGCTACAGGACCGATCTTGCCAATGCGCGGACGGGGCTTGCCTTCCTCCGCTGGGGACTGGGGACGGTGGCTATAGCAAACACCTTATTGAAAAGCAGAAACGTCAGCAGTTCACCTTATCTATATATTGCGGTCCTGGCCCTCGGGCTTGCCATCTGTTTATACGGTCTTCCGGTCTATCTGAAAGTAAGAAAATCGAGGATCAGCCCTCCCGGAAATCAAACCCTTGCCGAGGTCACCGGCGCTACCCTGATCTTTCTCGAAAACTATCATTTCATCGAGGACACAGGCGTCCGGCTCGAGACCAAGGGGACGATGCTCGCCAGGATGAGCGACTTCCTCGCAGACCACTGCACCATTCTCGATCCTTCACCTTCAAGCAAGGTGCGGACCATGTTTG
Organism: Candidatus Sulfobium sp.; assembly: GCA_037381085.1. Taxonomy (GTDB): domain Bacteria; phylum Nitrospirota; class Thermodesulfovibrionia; order Thermodesulfovibrionales; family UBA6898; genus JARRRD01. The sequence goes on along the minus strand of JARRRD010000111.1, from coordinate 5,150 downwards.
CGCGCGAAAGGAATGTCCTGGCAGCCCAGAGGACGATCGCGGCATGCTACCGCACGATATACGCGCGGGCGAGGACAGGCCTCGCCTTCATACGCACCGGTTTTTCATTCCTCAGCATAGGCCTCGGTCTGCTGGTCTATTTCGGTGTAGGACTGTTTACGGCCATCGATATCGTGCTTGTCCTGGCAGGGATTCTGATGTTCGTCGACGGCGTTCTGTGGTACTTGCCGGTCAGAAAAGAGCAGGCTGAAATCCCCAGAAGCATCGCCTATCCGGATTAGGTTTACAGCTACTGAAAGATGCATAAGTAATGTCCTATTCCTGTCATTCCGGCTCGCCTGCCTGCCGGTAGGCAGGTCCCGAATCTTTCTTCAGAAGGACTCACGACAAGCGGGAGTGACAGATCAGGAGATAATCGTATAGGTCAATACTTATGCAGTGATCAATAATTCATAAGGTACGGTAAGGGTAGTGACCCTGCCGGCCGCATGGGACACTCAGCTTGTGCGGCGCGTACTCGATAACCTGGACAAACTGAAGTTTATCATGCCTGCCATGTTCGGTTTTATTGTCGCACTTCTCTTTCATGACAGCTGGTTTGAATTTCTCTCTTATTTCAATGCGGTACCGTTCGGACATTCCGACCCCATATTTCACAAAGGCGTGTCATTCTATCTTTTCGCCGTTCCGGTCTTCGATAACATATGCGATGCGGCGCTCGCACTGCCGGTTATCTCTCTTCTGCTCGTCGTAGTCCTGTATCTTGCCAGAGGGACGGTGTCCGTGGACCGCAACAGGGTTGAGGGAAAAGACATCTCCGGAGACATGGCTCTCAGCAATGCCGATATCGAACGTAACAAGGCTACGATCAACAATATACGCCCTGGGAGCGGAAGCCGCTCCTGGACACCTTCAGCCAGGTCCAGGAGATACGGACCTACTACCAGTTCGTCAATGTCGACAACGACCGTTATAAAATAGACGGCAAATATCGCCAGACGCTGCTTTCGCCGAGAGAGTTGTCGAGTGAGAGCATCCCGACGAAGAACTGGATCAACGAAGTGCTCACCTTTACACACGGATACGGATTGACTCTCGGCCCGGTCAAAAGAACATTTTGAGCGTGCGATGAACGCCCTGCGCGAGGCGGGCAACGGTACCCTTTGTATTTGAGTATGAACATCAAATGCGAGAACGCTGAAAACAGCACCTGTAAGCGATCACGCTTTGGCAGGCTGAGATCCCGGGAAGCATCGCCTTCCCGGGTAGCTTCACAATTTCTTCACACTCTTTTCATAATTTCTTCACAATGCCGTTGTTTAATATAAAAACAAAGCAATTAATGGAGAAAGGAGAGGAGGGGAGTACATTGAACAGGGATTTGGACTTAAGCACGTATCGCCCGGGGGAGACAGGCCCACCCAAGATCAGCTTTTTTGCCCGAGCCGGCAGCTGAGCCGGACAGCCCGCCTGACAGTTCGAAGTATTTTAGAAGTTAAGCAAGAATCCGTAAGGTACAGTTTTGTAAAAATAGAATGAAGGTAGGTATATACATATGCATCTTTTAAGCCTGTTTTATCTCGAGGCCTTTTTGTGGGCCATTTTTGTGGGGTTCGTATACACCTCTACCGGCGGCGCCGGGGGAGTGCTGGCGGTCTTTGGTTTCATAACCATTATGCATGCCCCCGTCAACCCCACAAAACCGATGAGCCTGATACTGGTCATTATTGCTGCCCTGGTGGCAGTCCCTACATATATGAGGCAGGAAAGAGTCAGGAAAATAAAAAAGGTGATAATTTACGCCGCCCTGTCGCTGGCCTCGGGTGGCATGATAGGAGGGATCCTGGGCCCATGGCTGTCCACGACATACCTTGCCAATGCCAAATCTTTCAAGTACTACTTCGGCTACATGATACTTATCGTGTCCCTTTTAATGACGTATAAAATCATAAAGCAAATATTGAAGGAAAGACAGTTGAAAACAGCCTCCGCGGGCCTGGCCCTGCAGGACGATCCACCCGCCGGCGAACTGATAACGAAGACCGGAGCGTTCACGCTGAAAAGGATGGATTATACGATCCTGGGCGTCGACTACTCTTTTTCCCCCGTAGCCCTTTTCTTTGCGGGCTTAAGTATTATAACGGTAGCCACTATCTTCGGTGTGGGAGGAGGATTTCTGATTTCTCCTTTCTTTATCGACATGGTGGGGTTCCCCGTGTTCGTGGCGGCGGGGGCCAGCGTTTTGGCAGTCATGTTTTCAGCCGCGGTAGCGACTGCAAATTACATGAGGATGCATGTTCATCTTATAACGCCCTATCTTTCAGTCGAAACCGCCGGCATGGTGGCAGGCTCAATACTGGGGCCGAAGCTCTCCCCGCGTATAAACGAAAAATGGTTAAAATCCCTGCTTATCGGCGTGCTCTTTTTCATAGGAGCGCTATATCTATTCAAGTCCTGAAGTACGGATGGTGATTTCGTCTATTTCGACCTCCGGGCGCCGATCGATGGGACGGCTCAATGGGAAAAAATATTATAATGCTCTGTAACATTGGAACGTCATTTGAGGTTATAACCGTTCAGGTGAAAAATGGACGCTGCTAGTCTTGGGGCCGGTGAACGGCAGACCGGCAAACTTTCCCGTCTCATCTCCTGGCTTGAATCTCATATACACGAGCACACGGCTCTGATTATCCTGTCTGTTATCGTCGGGGTTTTGGCCGGTCTTGCCAACGCCTTCCTGCATTTCAGTATGGACTTCGTCCACCGTATTTTTTTCACGCAGGTGGGGGGCTTTCTTTCACTTGAGCACGGCGGAATATACAAGGTATTGCTGCCCCTTCTGCCCATAGGCGGAGCGCTCCTCCTGATACCTCTGTCGCTTGCCTTTCCCGGCGAGATAAACGGCTACGGCTTCCCGAATTTCATCGAAAAGGTGAACTTGAAAGGCGGCTTTCTCAAGCTGAGAAACATCCTGCTTAAAACCTTTGCCGTCGCCATCACCATAGGTAGCGGCGGATCGGCCGGTGTAGAAGGTCCGATAGCCATAATCGGCGGCACCGTGGGCTCCGGGATAGGCCAGTACTCCAGGGCCTCCGGCCAAAGGCTGAAGCTCCTTATAGCGGCCGGCGCCGGCGCCGGCATAGCGGCGACTTTCAACGCCCCCATCGCTGGTGTAATGTTCGCCATGGAGATAGTGCTGCTGGGAGATTACGAGATGTCCTCCTTTGCCGCCATCGTCATAGCCGCGGCCATGGCCACGGTCGTAACGAGGGCTGTTTACGGCCCCAACCCTGCCTTCATTGTCCCGCAATACCATTTAAAGAGCATGGCGGAGTTGCCCCTCTATATGGTATTCGGAGTCCTGATGGGTTTTCTGGGCGTCCTGTATATCAAGGTCTTCCACGGCATCGCCGACAAGTTCGAGAAAGTTAAAATCCATCCTCAGATGAAACCCGTGCTGGGCGGCTTAATAATAGGCTTAATCGCCATATTCCTTCCGCAGGTCATGGGAAACGGCTACGATATCGTCAACCTGGCCCTGGTCGGCAAGATAACCTTCGTGGTCGTCTTGCTGCTCACCTTTTTCAAGATCGTGGCCACCTCCATAACCATCGGCTCCGGCGGCGCGGGCGGCGTCTTCGCTCCCTCGCTTTTCATAGGTGCCATGGCAGGGGACACTTATGGCTACATAGTCCACTGGCTCTTCCCCGGCTTTACGGCCGGTCCCGCGGCTTATTCCGCCGTGGGGATAGGTGCCTTCCTCGCAGCGGCAACGCATGCTCCGCTTACGGGGATTTTCCTCATGTTCGAGATGACCGGCGATTACAAGATCATAGTACCCGTCATGCTCTCAGCCGTTATCGGCACACTTGTGGCCAAGAGGGTCTGCCATGACTCTATCGATACGGTCCCACTGACCCGGAGGGGCATAAATCTGCACGCCGGCAGGGAAGTAGGCATCATGAGCAGTATCAACGTAAAGGACGTCATGAGAGAAGACTTCGTAACGGCCCAGGAAGACTCCAAGCTGGATGAGCTCATAAACGAAATGATCAACAGGGAGAATTTCTACATTCCCGTACTCAACACCGAAGGACTGATGACGGGCATAGTCTCGTTCCACGACGTGAGGCTCGTAGTGACGGAGGAACGCGTAAGGGATGTCGTCCGGGCGAAGGAGATAGCCACTGAAGACGTGCTCGTCCTATTCCCCGATCAGGACCTCAATGCGGCCGTAGAGAAGTTCACGCTGAAAGAAATAGACGAACTGCCGGTTGTAGAAAGAGGCCAGCCGAGAAAGGTAATCGGCATGATAAGCAGAAAAGATGTTTTCTCGGCCTATAACAAAGAGGTACTGAAGAAAGCGGCAGAGCATTAACCAATATGCTCCCTTCCCGGGAGTTTATCTTCAAAATAGACTCAAGATGGAATAAACTTATGGAAGGTTTCTCAGGGAACGATTCAACGAAAAAGAACATATAAATGAAAGAGGTTTAAAATGATCACGAAAATACTTGTAGGTTTTGACGCCTCCGAAGAGTCATACAAGGCCTTTGATTTTGCAGTCGACATGTCGATTTCACACAAATCTGCTCCCGAGATTATTGTGCTTTCCGTAATCAGGCCTCCCGAGGGCATGAATCTCGTCGACACAGACAGCCTGATAGACGAAGCTGCCAACGAATTTAAAGCGGAGTTAAAAGGACTTGTAGAAAAGGCCGGCTCCAGCAACGTGAAGATCAGCACCGAAGTTGCCGTGGGGCACCCGGCCGACACGATTGTAAAGTACGCCGATGAAAAGGGATGTTCCCTGATAATAGTTGGCCACAAGGGCAGGTCGAAGCTTGGAGGCATTCTTCTGGGGTCCGTGTCAAGGCATATTGTCACCCTGGCTCACTGCAGTGTCGTGGTTGTCAGATAGGGACCAGGAGTATCCCTTTCAGCATCGGGGACAGGTTACTTTACGGAAAAGTGTTATCACGATGTCCGGCCTTTATTCCATGGCAGCCCCACATATGTTATTGTTAAGGATGAGACCTCAATGAGAGGCTGAGAACTTCCTTGTTACGCCGGGGCGCCTGACTGTTCTCCGCGTTTCTGCAGGAGGGGCCGGACGAATAGGCTCTCGCCGTGGCAAATGAAGTTGAAGG
>JARRRD010000110.1:0-5845 GCA_037381085.1 Candidatus Sulfobium sp. | reverse complement strand
CCAACATATGCCATAAAGAGGAAGGCAGGGTCGAGACGATTGGGCGTTGATCTTTGCAGTCATCCTTTGAAATGTGCGTGGACTTGCGGGACGTTGGTTCTCAGAGTGCCTTACTCTCGGCACTAATTTTCACTTGTACTCCTCAATATTCTCAGCTTATTCTATGTGAGAGATACTGTGAGAACCACTCAGGCGGCTACATCCATTCATTAGACGGCTTTCCACTATGATAGAGGCAGAATATACCATTCAGGAGACGAAACAATGAAAGTGCTGTCAACCCGTTTCGATCCTGTGAAGAAGACGAAGAGGCGGGAGGAAGTATTTCCTGTTGATTGCGATCGGTCCTTCCAGATGGGGGCCGGATTCGCTGAGACCGGGATGAAAAAAGCGGCTGTGTAGACCGGTTCGGATCTGGATCCCTCAGATCACTGTGGAAGGTATTTCTCGGATTCTGAAGCTTTAGAAAGAGGTGACTTTGCAGGCCGGGCCTTCCGGCCCGCAAAGTCTGAGTGGAGGGTTAGCTCTTTAAAACTTGAAATCGGCAAAGCTTTTTAGAACGACATGCCCATGTCTACCTGGACAACGTCCCACCTCTTGTTGCTCGTTACGCTGGCGTCTGCACTGTGTCCGTTAAAATAGTTCAATGCAGTATATATGTTTTTACCGAGGCCGAAAGTGAAGGTTGCCTTGCTTCCGTAGACGGCCGTATAGCCATTGAAGAAATCCGATTCCGGCAACATGTCAGGAACGGCGTCACGACCCTCCCTGCGGTAGTCGTAAGAAACCTTCCACCGTCCGAACTCCTTTATGCTCTTGTCGCCGAATTTGATTCCCGCCAGGTAGGCATTGTTGCCAGTGGACGGGTCGGGATTGTGCACGTACTCACCGTAAAGGCCGACGTAAGGGAGAATATCTGCCAGATTGTCAAAGCTCACTTCTGCCCCGGCATCCAGCATGTTATAGTCGTACTCCAAACCTCCATCGGTCGCGTATGTATTGGTCTTCGGTGAGTAGCCGGGGGTGGATCCTTTCAGCTTAGAGAAATTATAGTAGGTTCCTGCAAGCTTGACATGGGCGCCAGGGGCGAAATCAAATTTGACTCCCGGCTGGATCGCGAAGAGATAGGGAGTTTTATTGCCGTTGGTCTGGAGGACAAAGAAATCGGTATTTAGGAAGAATGCCACGCCTTCGCCGGCGGGTACGCCGAGCGTTGCCGCCGCACCCTCGGTCTTAATGTCGGTGTCCCATATAAGCTGGCTGGGTGTCCATATGGGATTACCAAATTTTCCGCCAACCAGGGTAAGCGTCTTGACGGGACTGTACTGAACGTAGGCCAAGTCAATGGCCATCGGCTCGCCGGCGAATGAGCCGCTCTTGCCGGTACCGGTTCCAAAGGTCACATTTTGAGAGCGCGGGTCTCCGGAACTGCTTGCCAGGCCGAAGACGACCTTCAGGTTATCCATTACCTGGCCGGCGACATGAACCCTGTACCTGAAGCGCCCCAGGTTGTATGGCCCGGCGCCATTGCCTTCCTGCCGGTACCTGTACTCATACCTCAGGCGAAGGTCGCCCCCGATGCTGATTTTATCGAGCCATGAGGGAAGTTTTTCCGACGAAACCGTTTTTTCTGGCTGCGCTGCTTTCTCCGTCTTCGTCTCTTTCAGGATTGCCTCCGCGTCGGCCCGGGTGAGGACGCCCTTTTCAACCAGCCTGTTGATCAAAACGTCCACATCGCCTGCGCGGGCGGGTGCTGCAAAAATGCCCGCAAGCGCGAACTGCGTGAGCACGAGCAGAATGATCATGCCCATTTTGCTGAATGATAATCCTCTCTTCATATAATCTCCTCCTCCTCTGGGATAGTTCGGCCGCTCGCGGCCTTCTTTCGGGATATGATACTTGCGGGGTATTACGGGGGAGTTACGGTGATATTACATGGCCGTTAAATTTGAGTAACGATTTGTCGCTCCATGAGCGGTACCGTGTGAGAAGATGCAGCAGGAGAAGGTGATTGATCCGGCCTTCCTCTGAATCCCGGACTGCTGTTGCTATAATGTGAGAAATGAATGGTCGGTGCCGGATTTATGGAACATGAATTCTTGAGATCGTTCGTCCTTATCCTCGGGGTTTCTGCTGCGGTGGTGTTTCTGCTCCACAGGCTGAAGATTCCCTCTGTTGCCGGTTTTCTAATCGCCGGGACCATCATCGGCCCCGGAGGGACAGGGCTTGTGAAGGATGTGCACGCCGTTGAAGTTCTTGCGGAGATCGGCGTTATCCTTCTCCTTTTCACTATCGGTATAGAGTTTTCAATACCCAGGCTCTTAAGGATGAAGAAAGCGGTCATTGCGGGCGGCGGGATGCAGGTGCTTCTGACCGTTGCGATTTCGGCGGCCATCGCCTTCCTGGCGTCGGGAGCGCTGAAGAAGTCTGTTTTCTTCGGATTTCTCATTGCCTTGAGCAGCACCGCGATTGTTCTGAAAATGCTTGTGGAAAGGGGGGAGACGGACTCTCCCCAGGGCCGCCTTATGACAGGCACGTTGATTTTCCAGGACCTCTGCGCGGTGTTCTTCATGCTTCTTATCCCCTCCTTTTCGGGGATGGGAATAAGGTTAGCTGATATCGTAGTGCAGGTCGTCATGGCGGTCTTTGTCATCGCCGCCGTCCTGCTCAGCGCCAGGTGGGTCGTTCCGGGATTGCTGCACCAGGTGGTACACACGCGAAGCCGCGAGCTTTTTATCATCACGGTCATATTCCTCTGTTTCGGTATTGCCCTGCTTACTTCCCTCGCGGGCCTTTCTCTCGCACTCGGTGCTTTCATAGCCGGGCTTGTCATCTCCGACTCCGAGTACGCGCATCAGGCGACGTCGGACGTCCTGCCCTTCAAGGACAGCTTTATGGGACTGTTTTTTGTCTCCGTCGGCATGCTCTTGAACGTCCGGTACATAGCGGATCATTACCTTCTGATCGCCGCGGCTGTCACTCTGATGTTCACCCTGAAGATCGTGACGGGTACAGTCTCAGGACTTGTCGCCGGCTTCCCAGTAAGGACGTCCGTCCATTCAGGTCTTGGGCTTGCACAGATAGGGGAGTTTTCGTTCGTTCTCGCCGTGGCCGGGAAATCCGCAGGCATTATTACCGAGGACTTTTACCATGTCTTTCTCTCGGCATCCGTTGTGACGATGATCGCGACTCCCTTCGTTCTCGGTGCCGCGCCATCCTGGTCGGACCGGTTTGCTGCCAGGCTCCGGCTACATGCCGGCAGTAGGATGCCCGATGCGGAAAAGTTCTGCCCGGGAATGCAGGGGCACGTGATCGTCGTGGGTTTCGGCCTGAACGGGAGACACCTAAGCAGGGTTCTCAGGGAGGCCAAGATACCCTACGTTGTTCTTGAAATAAATAATGATACGGTGAGGGAGATGAAGAAAAAGGGTGAGCCGATCTATTACGGCGACGGAACCAGCCGGGAAGTCCTTCTGAAATTGGGGGTCGAGAAGGCGAAAATGCTGGTGATCGCGATCTCGGATCCTGCGTCTTCACGAAGGATTGTTTCCATGGGGAGGCACGAGCAACCCGGAATCCGCATTATCGTGAGGACACGCTATCTTGCAGAGGTGGACGATCTGATGGCCCTGGGGGCCGACGAAGTGATCCCCGAGGAGTTCGAGACTTCGGTAGAGATTTTTTCGAGGGTCCTCCGGCATTACCATGTACCCGTGAACGTTATCACCGAATATATCGAGGCCGTCCGGGAGGACGGCTATAGGGCTCTTCGAACGGCGGAAGTACCGTCGACGCGCCTTGCCGAGCGATTTGAGCTTCTGCGCGGCGTCGAAACGGAGACTTATCTGATAAAGGAAGGGGAGAAGATTGACGGAAGATCGATTGGAGGGCTGAGGTTGAGGACGAAGACGGGAGCGACCGTTGTTTCAGTGCAGCGCGGGGACAGTATCCATTACAACCCTTCGCCGGGCTTTGTTTTGAAGGCGGGAGACGTTATCCTCCTGATCGGGAGTAAAGAGGATCTTTACCGCGCCTTTGAGTTTTTCAAATCCGGAAGTCCGCCGGACGCGGAGGGAGGTGAGGTGCCGTGATCCTGCTCTGGGTTTCATTCTTTGTCTGTACGGGGGCAATAGTGTATTCGGGAACCAGGCTTGCCCGCTACGGAGACATCATTGCGGAAAAGACGGGAATGGGCCGGACCTGGATAGGACTTGTGCTTATGGCGTCCGTGACGTCTCTCCCGGAGCTGATTACCGGGATAAGTTCGGTCACGTTCGCTGGTGTCCCGGATATCGCTGCCGGCGATGTCATCGGAAGCTGTGTATTCAACATGCTCATACTGTCTGTCCTGGACGCCTTCTGCCGCCAGTGTCCTATTTCTTCGAGGGCCCACCGCGGACATGTCCTTTCCGGGAGTATCGGCATACTCCTTCTGAGCATCGTTTGCGTTGGTATTTACGCAGGCAAGGATCTCTTCCCCTTCGGGTGGATAGGTCCCTATACGCTCCTCTTCGGGATAATCTATTTCATCGCCATGCGACTCATCTTTGCATACGAGAAACGTGAAATCGCTGCGTATATGAAAGAGGTAGCCGTTGAACTTAAGTATAAGGAAGTCGATGCGAAGAAGGTATATATTCAGTACGGAGTGAATGCCGCCGTGATTGTTGCGGCAGCCGTTTTTCTTCCCGGGATCGGAAAGGGCATCGCTGAGGCAACGGGTCTCGGCCAGACCTTCGTCGGCAATATTTTCATTGCACTGTCGACATCCCTGCCCGAAGTCGTGGTGTCCGTTTCAGCGGTCAGGATGGAGGCGATAGACATGGCGATCGGGAACCTTTTCGGCAGTAATATTTTCAATATCTTCATACTGGCCCTGGATGACGTCTTCTTCGTCAAAGGCCCGCTTCTGGCCTTCGTGAGCCGCTCCAACATCATTTCCGCCCTGTCGGCCATCGCAATGACGACGATAGCGGTCATCGGGCTGACCTATCGCGCAGAAAAGAAGCCCTTATTCCTTGCATGGGATTCGATAGCGATAATCAGTGTGTATGTGAGTAACCTGATGTTGTTGTATATGCTCAGGTGAAGAATGCTCCGGCGTGATGCGATCGGCGCCGGAAATGTTCAGGTTCGTCTCTCGGAACCTCCCGAATCTCTTTCGACTAAGAAATTCAGGAGTGTCTCCGTGTCTTTCGGAGACAGATCAAACTTCAAGCAGGCCTCCTGAACGAGACCGGACAGTCCGGCTTCGGGATTGTCGAGCCGTTTGTCCGATACCCATTTGATCGCCTTTCTCAGCTGTTCGCCCTCGGGTAGGATACTCATCTTGTTTCCTCATGTTTTTTCATCGTTCCTGCGATGCCTCTCACTCATTAACTATGATCACTGCCAGGGCCACATAAAACCATCCTGTTTCTCCCGCACGGCGCCACATGGGTGGATGACAGTGCGAGGCATTACCTGTGACCTTCTTAATAAGAATATTAATGGATTATCGCATGAGATGCAATGAAATTCATACTGCAGTCGCAGGTGATAACGAACGCCGAAGTCATATGAAAGTCCTGAGCATAGTAATTACTAAGGAGGTCATAAGTAAAACCTCATAGTGTGTCATTCCTGCAGGCCGAGCGCGCCTGCCTGTCCGGTAGGCAGGTCGGGAATCCTTCTTTTACGGAAAGATTCCGGACTGGCCGGAATGACAGAACAGTTACGAGATGTCTCTTTACTTTCGTTCTCATTCGTAAGACGCCGCCTGGCGTCAGGCGAAGAAGAGAGACAGGAATTATCGGCCTGATCGGAGCAAGGAGGGGACGGCTGCCTTACATCGGTACAGTCCGTC
>JARRRD010000109.1:0-5859 GCA_037381085.1 Candidatus Sulfobium sp. | reverse complement strand
GTGATCATAAATGACAAGGTGCACGGGAAGATGTCTGCCGACGGCTTGATGAAGGAGATAAAGATACTGAAGGAAAAAGAAAATGAAGAATGACCTCACCGTAAGGATCTGTATGGGAACCGGCGGAGTGGCTGCCGGCGGCGCCGAGGTCATGAGCGCCTTCAAGGGACAGCTGGCCAGGAAGGGCATCAGGGCCGATATAAAGAGACACTGCTCCATGCACAGGGTCGGTTGCAGGGGCCTCTGTGCACGTGACGTCCTCGTGGACATCGTACGCGACGGCAACAAGACGACATATCAATTTATCAGGCCCGAAATGGTCGAAAGGATTGTGGAAGAACACATTGTCGGCGGCAACCCTGTCGGAGAGTGGGTCGTCTCCGGGGACTACCACAAGTTTCACGAAAAACAGATCAAGGTGGTGCTCTCAGACTGCGGAGTAGTCGATCCCGAGGATATAACCTCTTACATAAATGCCGGCGGCTACGATGCGTTGAAGAAAGTCGTCTCCAAGATGTCACCGCAGGATGTCATCGATACGATAAAGAGCTCGGGGCTCAGGGGCCGCGGAGGGGCGGGTTTTCCAACGGGCGTCAAGTGGGACATCTGCAATAAGGAGACAGCTTCCCAGAAATACATTATATGCAATGCCGACGAAGGCGATCCCGGGGCGTTTATGGACCGCTCCGTGATTGAAGGCAATCCCCATGCAGTCATAGAGGGCATGACGATAGGCGCTTACGCAATAGGCGCCGACAAGGGATACGTCTATATACGTGCCGAGTATCCGCTGGCAGTGCAACGGCTGAAAAAGGCCCTCGGACAGGCCAGGAAGCTGAAATTTCTCGGGAAGAACATCCTGGGCAAACAATTCAGTTTCGATATAAAGATAAAGCTCGGCGCAGGGGCCTTTGTGTGCGGTGAAGAGACCGCACTTATTGCATCGATAGAGGGCCAGCGCGGAATGCCGAGGGCGAAGCCTCCCGTCCCCGTCTACAAGGGGCTCTGGGGCAAGCCCACGGTCATCAATAACGTCGAGACCCTGGCCAATGTGCCGTATATCATCAGGAAGGGTGCAAAATGGTATTCCTCCATGGGCACTGAAAGGAGCAAGGGAACCAAGGTCTTCGCCCTGACGGGGAAGATAAGGAATTCAGGACTTATCGAGGTCCCAATGGGCATCCCTCTGAGGGAAATCATATATGACATCGGCGGCGGGATTGAACATGACAGGAAGTTCAAGGCCGTGCAGACGGGTGGCCCTTCCGGCGGGTGTATTCCAGCAGACCGCCTGGATATCTCCGTCGATTTTGAATCGCTCGCTCGCGTAGGTTCGATCGTAGGCTCGGGCGGGATGGTCGTCCTCGATGAAAACGACTGCATGGTGAATATCGCGAAATTCTTCCTTCAGTTCACCCAGTCCGAATCATGCGGCAAGTGCGTACCATGCAGGATAGGGACCAAAAGGCTGCTGGAGATCCTTGAAAGGATTACCTCGGGTCAGGGGAGAGAAGGCGATATCGAACTGCTCCAAAGCCTTGCGATGGACATCAAGGCCACCTCCCTCTGCGGCCTTGGCCAGACTGCCCCAAACCCGGTTCTGAGCACCATCAGATATTTCCGGGACGAATACGAGGCGCACATTATCGACAAAAAATGTCCCGCAGGGGTCTGCCGCGATCTGCTTGCCTACATGATCCTGTCCAATCTCTGCAAGGGCTGCGGTATGTGCAAGAGGGTCTGCCCTGCCGGTGCTATCAGCGGGGAGCGCAAGGCACCCCATAAAATCGATCCCGACCTCTGCGTGAAATGCGGGGCCTGTTTCGAAACATGCAAATTCAAGGCGATCAGCAAGGGATAGGAATTATGATCAACCTGAAGATAGACGGAAAGAGCATAACAGTCCCGAAGGGGACCACGGTCCTGGAGGCGGCGAGGTCCGCCGGCATTCCCGTCCCCACTCTCTGTCATCATCCCAAACTTGCGCCGTACGGCGGCTGCAGGCTCTGCATCGTGGAGATAAAAGGCATAAACAGGCCGGTAACCTCCTGCACCACTCCCGCCGATGAAGGGATGGAGGTCGTGACCACTTCCCCGGTAACAGAGAGGCTGCGCAAGACAATTCTCGAGCTCATACTTTCCGACCACCCCAACGACTGCATGACCTGCGAGAAGGCCGGTGACTGTACCCTGCAGGAACTGGCTTATTTCTACGGGATTCGCGACAACCGCCTGGCTGGCGAGAGGCGACAGTACACCAAAACGGACAACAACCCGTTCATCGAAAGGAACATGGAGAAATGCATCCTCTGCGGCAAGTGCGTGCGGGTATGCAACGAGATACAGGGAGTGGGAGCGATAGACATCGCTTACAGGGGCTTCAACGCCAAGATCGCGCCGGCGTTTGAAAAGGACCTGAATTGCGAGTTCTGCGGACAGTGCGTATCCGTATGTCCGACGGGGGCACTCACGGGCAAGACCTGGTCGCAGCAGGGCCGCCAGAAAGACATAAGAGAGGTGGACACGGTCTGCCCATACTGCGGGTGCGGATGTAATCTCACCCTGCACGTGAGACGCAACGAAGTCATACGCGTGTCTTCGCGGGAGGACACGATCAACGAAGGCTGGCTCTGTCCCAAGGGCCGCTTCGGCTACAACTTCATAAAGAGTCCCGAAAGGCTGAAGACCCCCCTCATAAGAATAAGTCAGAAGTCGGAAGTCGGAAGTCGGAAGTCCGGGAAAACATCCTCACTCCTCACTCCTCACTCTTCACTCTTCCGGGAGGCGTCGTGGGACGAGGCCCTGGACCTGATTGAGGCAAGGCTGGGGAAGATAAAGGAAGAATACGGGGCCGATGCGATAGGCGGTCTTTCCTCGGCCCGGTGCACCAGCGAGGAGAATTATCTCTTCCAGAAGTTCATGAGGGCCGCCATAGGAACCAACAATGTAGACCACTGTGCCCGGTATTGACACAGTGCCACCGTGGCCGGTCTGGCCACAGTTTTCGGCTCCGGGGCCATGACGAATTCCATCCCCGAGGTCGAAAACAACGACGTGATCTTTGTAATCGGATCGAACACGACCGAGACCCACCCCATCATCGGGTTGAGGATGAAGAAGGCGTACCGGAAGGGCGCCAGAATCATTGTTGCCGACCCGAGGAAGATCGACCTTGTCAGATTTTCCACACTCTGGCTGCAGCAGAAGCCGGGGACCGACATCGCCCTGCTCAACGGGATCATGCATGTGATCCTGAAGGAGCACATGACAGACAAACAGTTCATCGACGGATGGACGGAGGGCTTCGATGCCTTCAAGAAGAGCCTCAGGGATTTTACGCCCGAGAAGGCCGAAAAGATTACGGGTGTGCCGAAGAAGGACATTATCGAGGCTGCGCGTCTTTACGGCAGGGCCGAAAAACCGGCGATCTATTATACGATGGGCATAACACAGCACACCCACGGCACGCAAAATGTCTTCTCGGTAGCAAATCTCGCACTGATGACGGGTAATCTCGGAAAAGAGAGCACCGGAGTGAATCCCCTGCGGGGACAGAACAACGTGCAGGGTGCAACAGACATGGCCTGCATCCCCAACCAGTACCCCGGTTACCAGCGGGTGGACATCCCGGCCATAAGAGAGAAGTTCGAAAAAGCCTGGGGCGTCGCTCTTTCGGCCAAGCCAGGCCTCACGGCAACGGAGATGACCGGGGCGGCCATGGAGAAAAAGATCAGGGCCCTTTATATCATGGGGGAAAATCCCGTGGTTAGCGACCCTGACGTCAACCACACGAAGAAGGCCTTGTCGAAACTCGATTTTCTCGTCGTACAGGACATCTTCATGACAGAAACGGCGGAACTGGCCGACGTCGTGCTGCCTGCAGCCTGTTTTGCCGAGAAGGACGGTACTTTCACGAATACGGAGAGGAGAGTCCAGAGGGTACGGAAAGCGGTCACCCCTCCTGGCGATGCCCGGGAGGACTACTCCATAATTATCGAGCTGTCGCGGCGGATGGGTTATGAGATGAAATATAACTTTGTAGAGGAAGTCTTTCAGGAAATAGGCCAGGTGTGGCCTGCGGTTGCTGGAATTACATACGGAAGGATCGAGTCATGGGGACTTCAGTGGCCGTGCCCCACCCTTGACCACCCGGGTACGCCCTACCTCTTCAAGGGCGGGTTCCCCCGGGGAAAAGCGGCGTTTACAGCAGTCCGTCACACCCCTTCAAAAGAGCTTCCGGACAAGGATTATCCTTTTGTTCTCACCACCGGGAGGCAGCTTTTCCAGTACCACACGGGATCAATGACAAGAAAGGTGCCCGAATTGAATGTCGTGGCGTCCGAGGCATACGTGGAGATCAGTCCCGGCGACGCGGCAGGGCTTAAGATCACGGACGGAGAGATGGTAAGGATATCTTCCCGTCGCGGAAGTATTCAGGTCAAGGCTTCCGTATCAGACCGTCCCGCCGACGGCGTGGTCTTCATTCCCTTCCATTACACGGAGGCTGCCGCCAACATGTTGACGAACACCGAACTCGACCCTTTATGCAAGATACCTGAACTGAAGGTCTGCGCTGTCAGGATAGAAAAGCTCGAAAAGAAGAAATCGGCGAAAAGCCGGAGTTCATCTTAATTAGGGGCAAGCTGTAAGGAGGTGATTATGGAAAAGACGTTGAAGCAGCAGTTTCTTCTTGAAGACCTGAACAAGCAGGAACTCGCCGAGATATCGAAGATCATCAAGAAGCTCCGCTTCAAGAAGGGCGAACAGATTTTCAGGGAGAAAGAACAGACGAAGGGCCTCTACCTCATCAACTCCGGCAAAGTGGAGATCGCGAAGGTCACGCCGGACGGATGGAAGCAGACCCTGGCCGTTTTCACGAAAGACCATTTCTTCGGTGAACTGTCGATACTTGAAAGAAGAAAGCATGAGGCCTTCGCGACTGCCGTAGAAAATACCGAAATCCTCTTCATCGGCAAGAATGACTTTGAAAAGATGGAAAAAGAGGTGTCTTCCATCGCATTCAAAATCATGAAGAAGATCGCCCTTGTGATGTGCAAAAATCTCAGACGCATGAATGACAAGTTCATGAATGCGCTGATAAGCTACTAGCGGTACGGGGCGGGGACGTCAATATGCCCCGCAGTTCCCGCTCCCAATCACACATAAACAGGAGGAATATGAATGGCACTTGATCCAACCAAGCATGCAGACTGGGAAATTGCCGAAGAGGCGGAAGCCCGGATGAAGACAGTGTACCAGCTCGGAGAAGAACTGGGTCTGGAAAAAGAGGAACTCCTGCCCCACGGACATTACGTGGCGAAACTGGATTTCAACAGGGTCCTGAAGCGCCTTGAAGGCAAGTCGGACGCCAAGTATATCGATGTGACCGCCATCACGCCGACACCCAGCAGATTCTGGTCCGTAACCTCGGTGGGGATCAAGTGGACTACAACCCTGAGCGTATCATGGTCGATGACTCCAGCCTTGCCGAGGCAATCCACGTTCAGCCCGGTGACCGGGTGCGCAGCCTAGTGGGCGTGGTCGATTACACTTTCAGTATGTACAAACTCCAACCAGATACCTTTGATATCGAAACGCACAACCTGCCTAACCTGCCAGCCAGCACCCGATCAGGTGGCTTTGGGAACGCCACCATCACCACCTTTAACGTCGAGAACCTTTTTGACTTGGTGCTGAACACGCCACAGAACGTCGATGTCTTCGGCCAGGTGGGCTTCGACCCGGGCAGCCAATGGGGTCCTCCGAACACTCAGAACAATACCCTTCGCCGCAACCCGGACGTCTGCCAAGGCGACACCGACGAAACGGATACCTTTGATCCCTCATTGGAGTGGAAGG
>JARRRD010000108.1:0-13243 GCA_037381085.1 Candidatus Sulfobium sp. | reverse complement strand
TTCAGTTCGATATTTTTTATGTGGTCTATTTGTTTTAAGAGGAAGCGCTCTACCACAGCCACTAAAAATTCCGGGGAATCGGTCACGTAGAACTCGCGCAGTGCACCGTCCGTGCTGCTCCTCAGCAGGGAAAGGTCTTCGAGTTTACCCTTTATCTCCCGCGCGGTCTCTATGGCGGAATCTATGAGCATCACCCCTTCTCCCATTAACTTCGACAGGACGCCTTTCAGCAGGGGGTAATGGGTGCAGCCGAGCACAAGTGTATCGATGCCCCTGTCCTTCATGCCCCGCAGATACCTTTCCGCAGTCAATTCCACTATGGCCCCTTCGGTCCAGCCCTCTTCAACGAGAGGGACAAACAGGGGGCAGGACAGGTTGAAAACCTCTATGGACCCGTCAACGGCCTTTATTGCGCGGGTATAGGAACCGCTCCTCACCGTAGCCTCCGTTCCTATCACAGCCACTCGCTTGTTCCTGGTTGCGGCAGCTGCAGCTCTTGCCCCCGGTTCTATAACTCCGATTACCGGTATCCCGACGGAGGTCCTTATCTCCTCGATGCTGATGGATGAGACGGTATTACAGGCAACGACAAGGAGCTTGATCCCGATGGAAGAGAGAAAGCGGGTGTTTTCGAAAGAGTACCGCGTTACCGTTTCGGAGGAGCGTATACCGTAAGGGACTCTCGCCGTATCACCGAGATAAACGGTGCCCTCGTCAGGCAGAACGGCGAGAAGTTCCTTCAGTACCGTAAGACCGCCTATGCCGGAATCGAATATGCCGACCGGGAGATTACCCCTACTCAAGGGATATCTCCTCGTCTCCCTTATATTCGTAAGAAACAGCTGTTTTCAACGTATATTTCAGATAAACATGCCCGCCGAGTGTCTCGATCTCCCTGCCGTCCACAAGAATCTTAATATCGCTTATATCTTCCAGGTTCGAGATAAGGCTTTCGTAAAGGCCGCGGAGGAGAAGATATTCCTGAAGCGCATCGCCCTGGAAGTTCCTCCTGACTTCATCGGAAAGATCAACGTAAAGGATCTGGTCGGCCCCTTTATAGAGGCCAAGCAATTTGACGTTCTGAGGTATGCATGAGGTCAGTCCCTGTCCGGGTCCCTTGAAATATTCCTCTATTACCGCCTCTATGACAGCCGACTTTTTCGTCCTGCGGGGGAGCACCTTCTCGATCATCTCCAGACGGTTCCCGACAGGGTAAAACATCCTCAGGTTGAAGAGGTCCTCCTCCTGTGCGTTCCCGGTAGGCACAGGGACGGCTGTTGCCGTGACAGGCTGCTTTTGGGGCCGGAAATAGCGGCCCAGAAGCAGGGGTATCCAGAATTTCGGGCTTCCGGGTTTACTGGTTTTCATATGACGATATCCCCTCCGCAACGGATGACGCGAATTTGCTCTGCATTGACTGCGCACGGCCGAAGAGATCCATCGAGGGGTATTCTATGAGTACGGCCGGGGCGTCCATTGAATAGAGGATCGGAAGAGGCAATTCCCTTATAACCACCGTGTTTCCGAATTCCTTTTTGAGCGACTCGCCTATGGCAAGCGCTATCTTCCTGCTGTTGTCGAAATAACTGTTCTGCGCGGAAAACATGCTGTACTGCTTCATGACCGGGTCAACATTCAGTTCATTCACCGTCGATACGTAGACCGCAAATCTGTCGGTGGACGAAGACGCGTGGATACTGATGAACAGATCCGGCTTCTTCGCATTTGCAAGATCAACTCTTTTACCTATTGAGTCGTACTGGTCGGACCTGCGGGTCAGAAACACCGTCGCGCCCTGCTTCGAAAAAGCGGCACCGAGTGACTTGGCCAAGGTAAGGTCTACGTCTTTTTCCTTGGACTCCTGTGTCACTATTCCATAATCGTACCCCCCATGTCCGGGGTCTATGACGATTACCTTGATCGGAGGCTTTTCGGGCGTCTTTTGCAGGAGACGCTGAAGGATATCCCCGAGACTCCTCTGTCCCGATTGCTGCGCGGTCCCCTGCCCCCCGGAGGGAGACACCTGCGGAACACCTCCGCCTATGGCCGTCCGGCCCATGGTGAGATCGAAAACCATGCGGGAGGGGGCCGTGAGTCTCGACGCTTTTACATCCGTGACATCTCTCAGATTTATCGTCAGGGAACGGCCCTGCCGTACGATTCCGAAGATGAAATTATCGGGCTTCCTGAGTTCGAATTCCGACGGAAAAGTTACCCGTATGCCGGAGGTAGACGTGGCGGCGGACGCGTCGTTTATGGAATTGTCATCAGACTGCAGGACTATTCGGACTTGGTCCCCCTGGCTGGAGAACCTCAGCGACACATCGGGGATATTCCCGGCAAAGAGCGGGAAGGCCGAAAAAAGTACGATGATGAGGATGAAGGCCGTTTTTTTCATGACACTATACATGTTTCCATATGAGGCCCATGTTTTGCAACGCGGATGATCAATCCAGTCTCTTGGGCTTCAACGTCCTTAAGCGGGCTATGTCTTCCTGATAGCCGTAAATATGTGCCCCGGCGCTGTATGCATATATGGGGCCGTCCTTAAGGTTCGTCTCGCCGGCAACGTAGTTCTTCAGGAGCTGTATGCCTCCCAGGTTTGTCGGAAACCCCGCCCAGAGGTCCCAGGAGCGGAAATAGCAGGTGACGGTGAGGGTCAGCTCTTCACCGTCCGGGACGGCCTTGAAATCGAGAAGCCTGAGGCAGGGGGGATCAAGCTTGCCGTCGTTGCCTATGCAGACATCATGGTCTTCGGGAGACCCTATCTCGACTATGGCCTGGTTCGTGAGTGGAGTATCCCTCAGCATATCTATCACACGCTCGAGCTGGGTCCCCCCCAGGGGCATTGGATAGTGGATTCTGCTTGCATACTTGTAAGTCTCGTTTTCGGACAACTGGGGGTCCATAAGGTAATTGGCAAAATAGTCCTCTATATATTCAATCGTTGTGGGGGCCGGGATTGTTGATCCGGGAGGCATGACGGGTACCATATCCTCTCCCGGGTGCTCGATAACCACCGCAATGCCGGGATACTGCAGTCGGTACTGCTCCTTTTCGAAGGAACCTTTCTGTATCCTCTGTTCATAAGAATGGTCGAAAATATTGTAGATAAGCTGAAACCATGCGTCGGATATGGTTTTGGCCTGCAGAAAGAATGGCAGCATAATCTCTCCTTTTATTGAGCTGTAGTATTCTACCACCAGGAATGACTCCAGTAAAAGGGGACGAGATTTCATTGATGGTTCTCGTTGGCAACTGTGAGCCTGATCCCCAAACATGAAGACGGTTAGTGTATGTTCTTCCGACGCAGCAAAGCAGCACGGAAGGGACATCGAAAAAGTCTTGTAATGACGACATGATCTATCCATCTTCCACATAAATGAGGACCTGACGTTTCATGACTTCCGGAAAATGGCCGGCTACAAGACATTTTTCGCCGCGCCTTCCGCACTTTTCAGAGGATCTCATGCAACAATAGGGTTTCTTCTTGTGCCGTGCTGAACTATCACCAAAAAAAGATATAATAAATATTGATCGGGGAAATAAAGCGAGAGGTGTGATATGGCATATGTGATTGCCCTTGCGGGAAAGGGTGGTACGGGTAAAACGAGCGTTGCCGCCCTGACCGTCAAGTATCTCATGGAAAAGAGGAAGAGGCCCGTGCTTGCCGTTGACGCGGACAGCAATTCCTGTTTGAACGAGGCCCTGGGTGTGGAAGCACATGCGACGATAGGACACCTGAGAGAGGAGTCTCTGCAGACGATCAGAAGCGGCTCCGAGAGACCGGGGGGGATGTCCATGGAGCAGCTCTTCGACTATCAGGTCCAGCAGTCGCTTATCGAGTCAAAAGGGTTCGACCTGATGGTAATGGGAAGACCGGAGGGCCCCGGGTGCTATTGTGCGGCGAACAATATTATCAGGAAATATACGGACAAACTCTCGGAAACCTATTCCTATGTAGTGATCGACAATGAGGCCGGGATGGAGCATCTCAGCAGGCGCACGACACACAAGGTGGACCTGCTGCTGATTATCAGCGACCCGACCGTCCGCGGCGTCCGTACCGCGCACAGGATCGAAGGGCTTGTAAAGGAACTCGACCTTGACGTCGGAAGGCACACCCTTATCATCAACAGGGTGTCCGGCGAAGAGGGTCGGGAACTGAGCGATCTTGCGGGGGAGCTGGGTATAGATGTTGCCGGTCTTGTTCCTCAGGACCGCAATATCTTTGAATATGACCTGCAGGGCAAGGCTATTGTAGAGTTGCCGGCGGATTCCCCGGCGGTTGCGGCTCTTTATGGAATTCTGGACGCGCTTCAGATAGCCTGAGACAGGCCTGCTAAGTCCTGTATTCGGCGTTGATCTTCACGTATTCCTCGGTAAAGTCGCAGGTGAGGACTTCTGCCGAGGACCTTCCGGCGTGCAGGTCGACGGTGATCCTGATCTCTTTCGACTTCAGGGCTTCGGCCGCCTCCCTGTCCCTGTCGTTCGACAAGCCGTTCTTAACCACCTTTACGTCGTTGAACGAGATGTCGGTCCTTTCCTCCCTGAACCTCGTTCCGGAATATCCCAGAGCCGCCATGATTCTGCCCCAGTTGGCGTCGTTGCCGTAAATGGCCGTCTTTACAAGGTTTGAATTTGCTATGGAAAAGGCCGCTTTTTCGGCATCCGCAGGGGTCTTTGCTCCCCGGACGCAGACCCCGATCGCCTTGGTTGCACCCTCTCCGTCACTGACGAGCAGTTTTGCAAGCCCGTAAGTGACTTCATGCAGGGCCTTCCTGAAAGGTCCGAGGTATCCCGACCTTCCGGTGATGGGGGTGTTGCCGAGCAGTCCGTTGGCCATCATAAGCACCGTGTCGTTTGTCGACATGTCACCGTCTATGGTTATTCGATTGAACGTTCTCCTGACAGCTTCCCTGAGCAGGGAGGCAATCGTTTTCTGTTCGACCGCTATGTCGGTGAGGAGAAAGCAGAGCAAGGTCGCCATGTCAGGCGCTATCATGCCTGCACCTTTGCATATGCCCGATATCAACCCTGTTTTCCCCCCGACTCTTACTCTCTTATGCAGAACCTTCGGAAAGGTGTCGGTAGTCATGATGGCTTCTGCCACATCGTCAATCGACGAAATTCCCCGGTTCCCCGCCAGGGCAGGGAGGGCATCGTTTATCCTCCCCATCGGAAGGGGCGTTCCTATTACTCCCGTTGAGCAGATATAAAACATGGACGGCGGGATTCCAAGGATTTTCGATGTGCTGTATATGATCTCCTCGGCGTCCCTCATCCCCTGCTTCCCCGTACATGCATTTGCGTTGCCGCTGTTGACTATTATGGCCTGCCCCCTGCCCGACCTGATTCTCTTCATGCATAGTCTGACCGGTGCCGCTTTTACACTATTCGTGGTGAAGCAACCTGCCATTACCGCCGGGACCTCGGACACTATGACAGCCAGGTCCTTCCGGCCCGGTTTCTTTATGGCAGCACCGGTTGTTGAAAAGGAATAACCCTTCGGAATTCCGGAGCCTTTCTTTTTCATGCTATAAGATAATTGTTATCGTCCAAATTTTCAACGACTGCTTCGATTCAAGCCATTTTGCGCCGGCGCGCCGCAGAATGGCCGCTGCTGGATTGCGCGACTTTTTTGACATATAATGTGGTATGTGTAGTGAGTGGAACGGGAAAAGGCATTCTCACCAGGGAGCAAACGAGACCGATAATCCCCTGGCAGAGGAGGTTTTGGAATGTCTGTCCTTTCCGCCGCGACAAATAACCCATGAAGGAGGCTAGACATGGTTCAGTTGGACATTACGAAGGAGGAGCAGGAACTGCTGCTTGAGTTTCTGGAAAGCTATCTTACGGAACTCCGCGGCGAGATCGGGGATACGAACAGCGCGGATGTGAGAAAGACCCTGAAGCAGAAGGAAGAGGTGCTGAAGAAGATATTGGGCATGCTCAAGTAGAAGGGGGATGCAAAAAAATACTGACGCACCGCGGTACCTCCCGATCGGGGCGCCGGGTCGAAAAGGCATCGTATAACCTTTCTATCCTGTTATTTTAAGCACTGTGCGGGATTTAAGGGGCCTTTCATATCGGGGAAGGCCCCTTTTCGCGTCAGGGGAAAAGAGCTGTATCCTCGAGCGCCTCTGTTTCATTAAACCCCATCATGATATTCATGTTCTGCACCGCCTGGCCTGACGCACCCTTGACCAGATTGTCGATGGCGCTCACGATAATGAGAGTGTCTGTCCGCTCTACTAACTTTATGCCGATGTCGCAGTAATTCGTCCCGCGCACATTCTTGACGTTCGGGAACGTCCCTTTTTCCATCACGCGCACGAACTTCTCATTCCTGTATGCGTCATGAAAGAGTTTCCAAACGGTTTCCGGGGAAACCTTCCCGGCCAGGGGAGCGTAAACAGTTGTCAGTATCCCCCTGTCGACAGGCAGAAGATGGGGCGCAAAATTGACAGTCAGCGGTCTGCCGGCCAGCAGGGAAAGTTCCTGCTCGATTTCAGGTGTGTGCCTGTGAGTGCCTATGCCGTAGGCCTTGAAGCCTTCGTTCACCTCGCAGTATGAGACCGCCAGGTCGGCTTTTCTGCCTGCCCCGCTGGTCCCCGACTTCGAATCGATAACAATGGCCGATACATCTATGAGCCGGTTCCTCATTGCGGGCATGAGTCCCAGGATCGCGCTTGTCGGATAGCAGCCGGGGTTTGCTACGAGAGAGGCCCGTTTTATCTTCTTTCTGTAAAGCTCGGGCAGACCGTAGACCGCTTTCCTGAGCGCGGGCTTAAATTCATGGGGCAGACCATACCACTGTTCATAAGTGTCCGGGTCGCGGAGGCGGTAATCCGCGGACAGGTCGACAACTTTTTTCCCGTTTCGAAAGAAGAAATTCACGGCCTCCTGCGATGCCCCGTGCGGCAGGGCGAGAAAGAAAATATCGGCCCTGCCAAGCAGCTTTTCCTTGTTGAGAGGCTCATATGCCAGATCCCCGTATCCGCGAAGGTGCGGGAAAACATCCGTCAACTTTTTTCCTGCCGATTTTTCCGATGTTATGGCGGTAATCCTGACATGCCTGTGGCGTGCGAGGATACGCAGGAGTTCGATTCCCGTATATCCGCTGCCTCCGCAGATGGCTACCTTATGCATAATAAGACTGTCTCCCTTATACCTGCCGCCTTGAAGAACTGGAAGCGTTTTCTGGCGCCTTTCAGGCCGTATTTCTTCCTTTCCTTTTCTCTGGGGTCTCTCGTGAGAAACCCTTCTTTCTTGAGTCTGCCCCTCAGGTCAGCGTCCATCTTTGTCAGTGCCCTCGATATGCCGTGCCTTACGGCGCCGGCCTGGCCGGTCAGCCCTCCGCCTTCCACCTTGACGGTAATATCGTGTTTGCCCGTTGCGCCGACAAGTTCTATGGGCTGCCGGATGATCATCCGAAGCGTTTCCCTGGGGAAGTAGGTATCCACAGGCTTCTTGTTTACCGTGATGGTACCCGTTCCGGGAGCCACGGTCACCTGTGCTATCGAAGTCTTTCTTCTGCCGGTTGCAGAGTATTTTATGTCAGCCATTTGCACTCCTTTTTATGGTAAGATTTCGGGGCTCTGTGCCTTGTGCGGATGCTCTGCGCCCTTGTAAACTTTCAGTTTCTTGAACATGGCCCTTCCCAGCCTGTTTTTGGGAAGCATGCCCCATACGGCGTTCTCTATGATCTTTTCCGGCTTCTTCTCCAGCAGCTCTTTCGCGGTCTGGGCCTTGATTCCGCCTATATAGCCGGAATGATGATAGTAAACCTTGTCGGTATATTTCCTGCCGGTCAGCCTGATCTTGTCGGCGTTTACGACGATAACGAAATCCCCCGTGTCAACGTTCGGGGTAAATATCGGCTTGTTCTTGCCTCTCAGGTACGTGGCTATCCTTACGGCAAGTCTCCCGAGCACCGCGTCCTTGGCATCGACAACATACCACTTGCGCTCTATGTTCCCCTTCTTTGCGAACTCAGTCTTCATTGTAAAACCCTCTTCACCTTTCTTCGAAAATTCAATTAGATAAGATACTGTAAACAGTAAGAAATTGTCAATATTTGTCAAATTCCCTTCACGAACGCGCTCTTTCCGTACCGTTAGGGTTAAGGTCGCTATTGTGATATATTAGGAAAATGGGAGTCAAGATGGACATCAGCAACATGTCGGGCAAGTTCCTGATAGCCTCCCCGGGGATGGACGACCCCAACTTCAGGCATTCCGTGGTGCTCATGTGTGAACACAGCAGGGAGGGCGCGTTCGGCCTTGTAATCAACAAGATGCTGATGACGAGTTTCGTCCCGCTGCTGTCCGCGTTCGATATCAGGGAAAGCATGGTGGATATGCCGGTGTACTATGGAGGCCCGGTCAGGCCGGAGCAGGGCTATGTAATCTACTCGTCCTACGACGCGCGTTACGGCGCGATGAGGATTACAGAGGATCTGGCCGTCACCGCGTCCCAGGAGATTCTCCGGGACCTGGCCGGCGGAAGAGGTCCGGAAAAGTTCATGTTTGCCCTCGGCTTTGCGGGATGGGCGGCCAACCAGCTGGAAGAGGAACTGGTGATGGATTTCTGGCTTGTCGCGCCGCCCGACGACGACATCATTTTCGATGTCCCGGTTGTCGAGCGATGGCAAAGGGCCGTCGGTTCGATCGGGGTAGATCCTCAAAGATTTTTCTTCAGGGGCGGCAATTCCTAGACCGGATTACTCACGAATATGCGGCGGGACAGAGACCCCGCCCTCATTCTCGCTCCACAGCCTCTTTTCCGGACGGTGTTATAATACGTTGTTTGAACCGAAAGGAAAGGAGATTGGATCATGAAAGTTGTGGCTTTTAACGGAAGTCCGAGGAAGGAAGGCAACACCTATCATTCCATCCGCATTGTCCTGAAGGAACTGGAAAAGGAGGGAATAGAGACCGAGATTGTCCAGCTCGGCGGGGCGGACATAAAGGGCTGCAGGGCCTGCTATAAATGTTTTGAAAAGAAGAACAGCCGCTGCTTCCAGAAGGACGACCTGAACGGTTTTGTTGAAAAGATGATAGAGGCGGACGGCATCATAATCGGTTCTCCGACATATTTCAGCAATGTCTCCACCGAGGTAAAGGCCCTTATAGACCGTGCCGGCCTCGTTGCCCGTGCAAACGATTTTCTCCTGAAGCGAAAAGTGGGGGCGGCCGTTGTTGCGGAAAGAAGGGCCGGGGGCACGCACGTCTATTCAAGCATCAACTTCTTCTTCGGGATAGGCCAGATGAACATTGCGGGCGCTTCCTATTGGAATCTGGGAATCGGCAGGAATCCCGGTGATGTGCTCAAGGATGAAGAGGGAGTGGCGACTTTCGAGAACCTGGGTCAGAACATGGCTTGGCTGTTGTCAAAGACGCGCGGGTAAAGCATTGGCATAGAGCAGAGGCGCATGGCCTGGAGTAAACCCTAACGTTCCAGAAAGCGCGGAAGGGACACCGAAAAGATCTTGTAATGACGACATGATCTTATTTATCTTCCACGTAAATGGGGACTCAATGTTTTGTGACTTCCGGAAAATGGCCGCCAGGCCACTCTATAGGGCTGTAAGGTGTCGCTACAATACATTTTTCGCCGCCCCTTCCGCGCTTTCTGGAGATTCTTATGCAACTTTAAGTAAATAAGAATTAGTCTTGTCGTTGCCTGTGCGCTTTGCTCTATGCTTTCTGCCAAATCAGAGGCCCATCAGCTCAAAGAGTCTCACGATAACGGTGTTGGATATGACCAGTCCTTTCGCTGTCAGCCTCACATGAGTTCCGTCTGTGGCGAGGTATCCCCCATCGAACAGTTCGCGGCATTGAGTGACCATGTCAATCCCTCTTCCGTCCGCTTCTTTTATCCCTATCCCCTCGCGTTTCCTCAGTCCCAGAAAGAGAAATTCCTTCGATGCCTCGACAGGGGAGACCGTGTGCGGCTCACCCGCCGGCACAACCCCCGCATCGAGATATGAAATGTATTCTTCTATGTCGCCGGTGTTTGCCGAACGCACCCCGTCTGTAAAGGAATGCGCCCCCGCCCCCATGCCGATATATTCACCTCTGTCCCAGTAATTCAGGTTGTGAACACATCGGGCGCCGGGGAGGGCGAAGTTGGAGACCTCATAGTGAGCATAGCCCTCCGACGCCAGATAGTCGATGGCATGCCCGTACATTTCGATGACCGTCTCTTCGTCAGGCAATGAGACCGCGCCTGAAGAGACGAGGTTGCAGATGGGTGTTCCTTTCTCCGTAGTGAGTTCGTATGCAGAAATGTGAGCGGGGGACAAATCGACTGCAGCCGACAATGTCTCGTTCCATGTTTCCGATGTTTGACCGGGAATGCCGTACATAAGGTCGAGAGAGAGATTTTTCACGCCGTATCTTTTTAACAGTTCCGAAGAAAGTCTGACATCCTCTGCAGAATGAATCCGCCCCAGAGCTCTCAATTCCCCGTCATGCAGGGACTGTGCCCCCATGCTTATCCTGTTTACACCGGCGGAAAGCATCGTCTGTATGCCTGACTCCGTGAGTGTGCCGGGATTGGCCTCGACAGTTATTTCTATGCCGGGAGAGAAGGTCAGGTTGTCTTTCAGAGAATCGAAAAGCCTCCTGAAACATGAGTCGCTTAGGATGGAGGGCGTCCCTCCTCCGACGTAAATCGCCTTGAGCGGTTCGGCGGACCCATTTTTCAGCGTCACCTCTCTGCAGAGTGCGTCTATGTATCTTTCAGCAAGTGATTCTTCATGAGGGACCGACAGAAAATCGCAGTAAAGGCACTTCCGCACGCAAAAAGGGATATGGATGTAGAGGAACTCGGTCATGGATTATTTTAACTTAAATTCGTGTTGAAGCCGGTTATAGGACGTTGCACACTGCCCCGTTTGACAATTCCTTCATGCGGTACATATGATAAAAAATCATGGATTTTAACGGTTTGCTTGAGATAATGGTCGCCCTGAGAGGAGAGAAGGGGTGTCCCTGGGACAGGGAACAGACGAGGGAGTCGCTTAAGCCCTTTATAGTTGAAGAGGCGTATGAGGTCCTTGAGGCGATCGACGCGGGGGAGCCCGAGGCGATCAGGGAGGAACTGGGCGACCTGTTGTTCCAGATCGTGTTCCAGTGCCAGGTGGCGAAGGAGAAGGGCGAGTTCGATATGTCAGATGTGATAGAAAAGATCGGTTCCAAGATGATAGCCAGGCATCCTCACGTCTTTGGCGAGGCTGACTATAAGACCTCTGCCGAGGTGCTTGTCCACTGGGAGGCCCAGAAGAAGAAGGAAGGGAAGATGAGGGAGTCGGTCCTGGAGGGTATTCCGAAGACGCTCCCGTCGCTCCTGAGGGCCCACCGGATCCAGGACAGGGCTTCGCGGGTGGGCTTCGACTGGGAGAAGGTGGGTGACGTTCTGATCAAGCTGGAAGAAGAACTGGAAG
Organism: Candidatus Sulfobium sp.; assembly: GCA_037381085.1. Classification (GTDB taxonomy): domain Bacteria; phylum Nitrospirota; class Thermodesulfovibrionia; order Thermodesulfovibrionales; family UBA6898; genus JARRRD01. The sequence goes on along the minus strand of JARRRD010000108.1, from coordinate 1,791 downwards.
AGTTCAAGTCCGCCCTTCAGGCCAAAAAGCAGCAAGACATCGAGGACGAACTGGGGGACATCTTCTTTGTGCTGGTGAACATCTCACGGTTTGTAGGGATCAATCCCGAGGACGCATTGAGAAAGACGATCAGCAGGTTCATTTCACGGTTCAGGTACATTGAAATGGCTGCGGCCGACCGGGAGATGAACCTCTCCGACATGACCCTCGCCGAGATGGACGCCCTGTGGGACGAGGCGAAGAAGACGGAAAGTTGAGCAGGTCGGGCGATCCTCTCGATTTATGCAACTGTAAGGTTAAATCAGTAGGTGAGACGCATCCTTCATGTAGATATGGATGCCTTCTTCGCCGCGGTGGAGCAGAAGAGGCGCCCGGAGCTTGTAGGCAGACCTGTTGTGATCGGTGGGGGCGGGGACCCTCATGCAAGGGGGGTTGTCTCTACGGCTTCGTATGAGGCGAGGAGGTTCGGTATACATTCCGCCATGCCTCTCAGGACTGCTTACAAACTCTGTCCGGATGCCGTATTTCTGCCCGTCGATAACCGTGAGTACTCCCGTGTGTCCGCGATCATCAAGAATATTCTGAGGGAATTCTCCCCCGCCATGGAGGACGTCGGCATAGACGAGGCATTCCTGGACATATCTGACATCGACCTGGGTCCGGAGGAAATTTCACAGGCCATAAAGAGGAGAATAAATGAAGAGACCGGCCTGAGTTGTTCCATCGGTATCGCAAGGAACAAGCTGCTGGCGAAAATTGCCTCCGACATGGAGAAACCCGACGGGCTTACGGTTCTAACAGAGGAAGATATGGAGAAGCGCATCTGGCCTCTTTCCGTCAGAAAGCTGTGGGGTGTCGGCCCAAAGACGGAGGCTTGCCTGAAGGAGATCGGGATCGACACTATTGGAAAGCTTGCCTCTGTCCCTATCGATCAGTTGATGGAGCACTTCGGCCGGTCTTACGGTCATTACCTGTTTGAGGCTTCGCGCGGAGAGGATGAAAGTCCGCTCGTTACATACTGGGAGCCGAAGTCGTCGAGCAGGGAGACCACCTTCCAGAACGACACCGACAATTGGCAGGTGATTGCGAGGAATCTTGCCGGGCTTACGTGGGAAGTCGTGGGCGACCTCAGGAAGACGGGTCACGCGGGAAGGACGGTCACGGTCAAGATACGCTTCTCCGACTTCAAGACCCATACAAGGGCGAAGACACTGGCGGAAGCTACGGATTCGATGGAAGAGCTGAGGAGAGCGGCCTTCGAATGTCTCAACAGGGTTGAGCTCAACAAGAAGGTGGGATGTTGTCCAGCGGGTATCAGAAGCACGTGTAGTCGTTGACGGCAGGGTTGTTGGAGAGATAGGGAAGGGAATTCTCGTATTGGCAGGGATTGAAAAAGGGGACACTATTGAGGATGTGTCGTACCTGGCCGGTAAAATAGCCGGTCTGAGGATCTTCGAAGATGACAATGGCAGGATGAATTTATCTGTGAGAGACATCGGCGGGGAGGTCCTTGTTGTTTCACAGTTTACGCTTGCCGCAGACTGCCGCAGAGGGAAGAGGCCGTCTTTTGACAACGCCGAGGACCCTGACAAGGCGAAGGCCATGTACGTAAGATTGGTCGGACAGTTGCGCGAGGAAGGCATCCGGGTGTCAACCGGTGAATTTGCCGCACACATGAGTGTACACCTGATAAACGACGGACCGGTAACCATCATCCTGGTTTCAGGGCGTTAGAGTTCGGACCCGAACATCCGGCTATTTTTCATGTGAAATAAGCGGCGGGCGATGCAG
>JARRRD010000107.1:0-6060 GCA_037381085.1 Candidatus Sulfobium sp. | reverse complement strand
TTTTTCGCGCTCGTTTCTGTAGTCAGGGGGAAGGTGGACCCTCTTGACAGCCTTAAAGAAAACGCACTTTCTTATTTCACAACGCTCAGCGGTACCATTACCGGCGTACAGGGGAATAATGTGGTGCTGTCCGTGGGAGGGAAAGATTCGGTAAGGCCTGGAATGAGACTGAAGGTGTTGAGAGAGGGCGTGCCATTCATTCATCCCGTTACCGGGGAGGTGGTGGGGAAGGTGGAGTCCGCCGTCGGGAAAATAGAGATCAGGGATGTGCGCCCTGACTCTTCATCTGGCGTCGTGATAGAGGGCAAGGCAAAACAGGGCGACAAGGTGCGCCTTTCAGAGGCCAGAATAAAGATGATGTTTTGCCAGGACAAGGATGTCGACTGGAATCTGGCCGATGAATATTACAGGAAACTGAAGGAGACGGGCCGGGTTTGGATGCTCGATACGGGGCTTGAGACGGACGACGTGGGAAAGGTCCTTGCCGAAGCGAAGCGGCTGGGAGCGGAGGTGGCGCTTCTCCTCACATCAAAGGGTTCCAAAGGTGGGACCGTGTTGAGGGAGCGGCTTTTCTGGGTTTCCGACGGATCCAAATTCGTCGATTCCGAGGCGACGGTGAGTGAGGAATACGCCAGTAGTCTGAAGTTCGGGGAAGAGTATTTTGTGCCTCAGGCAGGCGTGCCGCTCATGACCTTCGACCTTCCGTTCAGGGCACGGCTGGTTACGGTAGGGGATATCGAAGGCAACGGCAGAAGGGAAGTCGTCCTCAGCGACGGCGGCAATCTGCGCGTTTATGCTCTCGGTGTGGACCTCAAGTTCCTGTGGGAGATAAAGGGCTCGGCCTCGGATGACTACATCTGGCTGGATTCGGTTGATCTCAATAATGACGGAAAGGACGAGATTGTCGCTACGTCCATGCAGAACGGCGAGGTCGTTTCATACATATATGAGTTTGCCGGATCGGGATTCAAACGCATCTGGAAGGGGAATTACTTTGTCCGCAGGGTTGGCAGCGGCCTTGCAGCCCAGGAGTATTCGCCCTGGGACGGCTTCAAGGGGAAGGTGGTCTCGCTGAAATGGGCTTCCGGCGGATGCGTTGCAGGAGGACCGCTGAACATCCCGAAGGGAGTGAACATCTACGATTTTGTTCCCATGAAGGGCCCTGCCGGAGAGAACATGGTTCTCGCATACGACGATAAGGGTTTTCTTGACCTGTATAATGAGAGCGGACTGAGGGTTTGGAGGAGCAAGGATAACACGGGAGGGTTCATAACAACCTTCAGGAAGAAATCCTCCGGCACCTTTCTTGACCCTGGGAAGTGGGCTGTGAAGGACAGGCTGCTCACCATGCATAAGAAGGCCCTTGCTGTAGACAGAAAGCCTCTTGCCGGCATGGCCAAGGGACTGGGCTACACGAGCTCCGGCATCAGGGACTACTGGTGGAACGGTTTTTCCATGGAGGAGGGGCAGATTATCGATGGTGTCAGCGGTTCGCTGCTGGACTACGCCTTGTCGGGTGATAGGGTTGTCGTCCTGGCGAGTCCATTTATGGGCATAAAGTTCGGGAATATACTGAAGGGGGAAGACCCTTTTGGAACAGTGCTTTACGTATATCTGGTGAAGGGCAGGTAATCTGAGGTGAGTTTGTCCGGGAAAATGCCGACCCATATCGGGATCATCATGGATGGCAACGGCAGGTGGGCACAGATCAGGGGGCTGCCCAGGATAGAAGGGCACAGGATCGGGGCCGAGAGAGCAAAGGAGATAATCGAGTCCTCCTCGGACCTTGGGATAAAGTGTCTGACGCTGTACACTTTTTCAACGGAGAACTGGCAGCGTCCGCCCTCCGAGGTGTCAACCCTCATGAAACTGCTCGAGCTTTATCTCAAGAAGGAGGTGTCGGGGCTGATCAAAAAGGGTATTGTGTTCAGGGCAATCGGCGAACTCTGGAGGCTCCCCGAAAATATTCGGACCCTTGTCAGGGAGACGGAAGAGAAGACGGCGTCCAACGAGGGCATGACTTTGGTTACCGCTCTGAGTTACAGCGGGCGGAACGAGATTATCAGGGCGGTAAGGAAGATCATGAATTCGGGATGCGGGCCGGAAGAGTTGACTGAAAAGCTTTTCACATCCTGTCTTGATACGGGGGGGCTGCCTGCACCGGATTTGATCATAAGAACCAGCGGCGAAAGGAGATTGAGCAACTTCCTCTTGTGGCAAAGTGCTTACGCCGAGTTATACTTTACAGACACTTTATGGCCCGATTTCGACAGAGATGAACTCATGCTGGCCTTGCAGGATTTTCAGAACAGAGAGCGCCGGTTCGGCGCCATACCTGTGAAGTCTGATGCATACTAAGCGGCTGATCGTAGCGGCAGTACTTGTTCCCCTTTTATACATCCTGGTCATGTATCTTCCTGCCGAATATTTCTTCTTTCTCATAGTTATCCTTTCGTCTCTTGCGCTTCTCGAATTCTATGCAATGTTCAGGCTGGAGGGCCTGATGAAATATATCGGCATGCTTTGGGGGGCGGCACTGCTTGCCGTATTCTATTCTTCACGGGAGCATTTTGCTGCAGCAGTGCTTCTGTCCCTGTTGGTCATTATGACGGTAAGACTGTTGTTCAAGAACGACCCGGAGTCCTCTCACGCAGACGTGTCCACCGCGGTGCTCGGACTGCTCTACATCCCCGGGTTGCTTACATTCCAGCTGAGCCTGGCAAAGGCATCCCCCGTGTGGATTATCTTCCTTTATGCGTCGGTCTGGGCGGCCGACAGTCTCGCCTATTATGTCGGGAAGGGCTTCGGCAGGAGGAAGCTGTACGAGCAGGTCAGCCCAAACAAAACGGTGGAGGGCGCAGTCGGTTCCGCAATAGGCGGGGTCCTGGGCGCCCTTTTTATAAATGCCATACTGCTACACCTCGTTCCGCTCTACCGGGTGGTACTTCTCGGTCTCTCCATAGGGGTCGTTACGATCGTCGGCGACCTGGTGGAATCAATGTTTAAACGAGACGCCGGGGTCAAGGACTCAAGCCATATAATCCCGGGGCACGGAGGAGTTCTCGACAAGATCGACGGCGTTGCCTTCGCGGGACCGGTGCTTTACTGGTGTTGCATGGGGATGGGCTTGATCAAGTAAGCCGACCCGCACAGGCAAGTGCCGCGGCGAAGAGTATCCAGGTTTTTCGGAAGCTTTCCTGCCTGCCCAGACTGCGGTTTTCGGATTCCTTTTGGGGATAAAAAGCCCCGGCATTTAGTATAATTAGAGAGAATGAAAAGACTTGCGATTCTGGGCTCCACCGGTTCCATAGGCCGCAGTGCACTCGATGTTGTCGCTGAACACGGAGAAGATTTCAGGGTTGTCGGCCTTACTGCCGGTAAGAACGTTGATCTTTTTGAGAAACAGATAAGGATATTCAAGCCCGAGATAGTGGCCCTTGCCGATAAAAAGGAGGCGGACAGGCTGAGGGGGAGGATAGATGGCCCGGACATAACGTTCGGTGTGGAGGGTATAAAGAGAGTGGCTTCTTACGGGAATTCGGATTTTGTCATATCGTCCATCGTCGGCGCCGCCGGTCTCATCCCGACGATAGCGGCGATCGAGGCCGGAAAGGATGTAGGACTTGCCAACAAGGAAGCTCTCGTTATGGCAGGTGAAATCGTTATGAAGAAGGCGCGTAAGAAAAAAGTGAAGATTATACCCGTGGACAGTGAGCACTCCGCAGTTTTTCAGTGTCTGGAGGGGAGAAAATTGGCGGATGTAAAACGCATCATACTGACGGCATCGGGCGGTCCTTTCCTGAACAGAAGGAAAAAGGACCTGCAGAATATTACAGTGAAGGATGCACTCAAACATCCGAACTGGCGCATGGGGAAGAAGATCTCGATAGATTCCGCCACATTGATGAACAAAGGATTCGAGGTTATCGAGGCGTTCTGGCTTTTCAATCTTCCACCGGAGAAGATAGATGTGGTGGTCCATCCCCAGAGCATTATTCACTCTCTCGTAGAGTTCAGGGACCGGAGCTGTCTGGCCCAGATGTCGATGCCCGACATGAAGGGCCCCATCTCCTATGCACTGGCATACCCCCGGAGGCTGGATGGGCCGATAAGGGGTCTTGAGCTTCACAAACTTCAGTCATTGACATTCAGCAAACCGGACAACCTCAACTTTCCATGTCTTTCTTACGCCTATGAGGCTTTGCGGGAGGGAGGCACGATGCCCTGCGTACTCAACGCCGCCAACGAGGTCGCTGTCAATGCCTTCCTGAAGGGCGGAATCAGGTTTAATGATATCCCCCGCATAATAGAGAGCACCCTGGGGGGCCACCGCGTTACGCCGGCTTCGTCACTGAAGGAGGTGCTGGCGGCTGACCGGTGGGCCCGTGAAGCCTCTCAGCACCACGTCAGGGAGCTCTCGAATTGACCTTACTTTACGCCGCATTTCTGCTCGGTATCCTGATCTTTGTCCACGAGCTCGGTCATTTTCTGTTCGCGAAGCTGCTCGGTGTCAAGGTCCTGAAGTTTTCCCTTGGCTTTGGACCGAAAGTGGTGGGCAAGAAAATCGGGGAGACCGAGTATTGTATCTCGGCCTTTCCTCTCGGCGGCTACGTCAAGATGTTCGGGGAAGAACCCGGAGAAGAACTGCCCCAGGACGAAAGGGAGAGGGCCTTCAGCAGTCAGCCTATCTGGAAGAGGTTTTCGATTGTTTTCTTCGGGCCGATTTTCAACCTCATTTTTGCGGCGTTCGTGTTTGTTGTGATCTTCATGGCCGGGGTTCAGGTACTTTACCCGGATGTAGGAAAGATTTCAGGAAAATCGCCTGCAGAGGTCGCCGGTCTTATGACCGGCGACAGGATAACTGAAATAAACGGACATGCTGTCGGCAGGTGGGACGAAGTAGAAAGTTACATAGAAAAGAGCAACGGAGCCCCCCTTCATCTGAAGGTTGAACGAAAGGGAAAGGTTATCGCCGTGCAAGTTACCCCCCGGAGAAAGGCGATAAAAAACCTGTTCGGAGAGAAAGAAGAGATATGGGAAATAGGGGTGTCCCCGCTTGTTTATCCCGTCGTCGGCGAAGTTTTTAAGGGATCGCCTGCCGGGGAGGCAGGCCTGAGGAAAGGTGACCGTATTTACGCGATTCAGGGTACTGATATAAAGACGTGGAATGATATGACGGATTTGATCCGGAGCAGCCCGGGAAAACCCCTGAAGTTTACTATCAGGAGAGACGACGCTTTCATCGAGCGGACGATCATTCCGGAAAAGAACACCGTGACCGTTCCCGGCGGAGGGAAAAAGGAGATCGGTCTTATCGGAATCACTCCGATGGAGAACAGTTTTACAAAGAAGTTCGGACCCGTGTCCGCACTTTCTCTGGGCCTTCGCAAGACCTGGGATATCTGCGTCCTTACTGCCGAATCGGTAGTAAAACTGATCCAGAAGGTTATCCCGGCCAGGACAATAGGAGGGCCGATCATGATATTTGAAATGGCCGGACAGACAGCCTCCAGGGGGGCGACGGATTTCTTCACTTTCATGGGAATAATCAGCATAAATCTGGGCGTTTTGAATCTGTTACCTATACCGATCCTTGACGGAGGGCATCTTCTGTTTCTCTGTATTGAGGCCGTCAGGAGGCGGCCGGTCAGTGAAAGGGTCGTCATGCTGGCCCAAAGGGTTGGATTGGCCCTGCTCATCTCACTTATGGCCTTCGCTTTTTACAACGACATACTTAAACTCATTACGGGTACGATGTTTCCCAAATGAGCCATACGATCCTGGTCAAGATTTATTATGAAGACACGGACTGCGGGGGTGTTGTGTATTATGCCAACTACCTCAGGTATTTCGAACGCGCTCGTACTGAATTCCTCGAATCACGGGGTGTCAGCCTGAAGGCCCTCATGGAGGAAGGAATTTATTTTGTGGTTGCAGAAGCTGAACTCAAATACAAGGCCCCCGGGAGATACGGTGACGTGCTTGCCGTAGGGACTTCGGCAGCCCGGACCGGTCCGGCTTCCATAATCTTCAGTCATAACGTCTGCAGGGAGATTACCG
>JARRRD010000106.1:0-6684 GCA_037381085.1 Candidatus Sulfobium sp. | reverse complement strand
TTTGCCGACGGCGAGATGATTCACGGTTCGTCCCACAAATATAACCCCAACGACAAGGGGTTCTATTTAGTGCCTTTAAATCCCGGCGACAGATTTGAGCGTGTCTATGTCAATGCTGCTGCCGTGAAAAATGTGGACAGCAGAAGGCTTATGGGAAAGATCCTGGGCGACCAGAAGAAGGTAACGCCCGAGCAGCTCGGCCATGCCCTGCAGTATCAGCAGGAAAAAAGGGAAAAGAAGATCGGCACTATTCTCAGGGAAAATGATTTTATAACCCCTGAACAACTGGAGGAATCCCTCCGGAAACAGAAGGAACGGCCGAAATACCTCGGTCAGATTCTTCTGGATGCCGGGTATATCACCGAAGAACAGTTGAACAGTGCCCTCCTTATCCAGCAGGAAAACAAGAAGAAGAAACTCGGCCAGATCCTTGTAGAGCTCAAATATATTACACCCAACGATATCTGTGTCGCCATGGCGACCCAGTTCAACCTGGCATGGGCGGACCTGTCCTCTGTGAACATCCCCCCCGGGATTGCGACAGTCCTGCCCGAAGACGTCATCAGGGATCTCGGCATCATACCTGTCGAACAGGTTGATGATACGCTGGAAGTTGCGTGCTCTGAGCCCCAGGAACCGGGACTGATCGGCGTAATCAGCCGCCATACAGACCTCAAGATCGAACTGGTAATGGCATACGAGGGCTATATTGAAGACTCCATCAACCGGCTTTTCCCCATAAAGGACTGATCCCCCTTCATAATATTACTTCTCCCGAATTGTCATTCTTTTCCCTTTATATGGGCACTATCTTTCTGCTGGTCGATTATCTCTACAAATGTTTCCACAACCACGGGGTCGAACTGGACGCCCGACAGAGAGAGGATATACTCCCTTGCCCTCTCCTCGGTCCAGGCAGGGCGATAAGGGCGCTCAGAGCGAAGTGCGTCCCAGACATCCACAACAGCAAAGATCCTCGCTGACAGGGGTATCTGTTCCCCTTTGAGACCTCTGGGATAACCTGTCCCGTCCCACTTTTCATGATGACAATAGGGGATGTCGATGGCAGGCCGCAGATAGGCAATGGGGCGGAGCAGCTCATAGGAATAAACTGGATGTTGACGCATGATATTCCATTCCTCTTCGGTGAGAGACCCCGGCTTCAAGAGGATGCTGTCGGGTATCCCCAGTTTGCCTATGTCGTGTAGGAGGGCTCCCCTCCGCATATTCACAAGTTCCTCTTCACTCATACCTATCTGACGTGCAATCCTCAAAGTCATCTCCGTCACCCGTTGTGAGTGCCCCTCTGTCTCCTTGTCCCTGTAATCAAGGGCCCGCGACCAGCCCTCAATCGTACTGTCATAAGCCATTGAAAGCTCCATATTGGAGCGTTCAAGGTCATCAAAGAGCGCGCTGTTGTCCAGTGCAATGGCCGCCTGTAAGGCAAGGGCATCGAGGAACTCAAGCCACTCCCGGTCAGGCTCAAGAGGCCTTCTGTGGAGGATTTCCAGCACTCCCTTGACGCGTCCTTTCGCCACGAGAGGAACTCCGTAATACGCTGTGAAATCCTCGCCGTCAAGAAGCCCCCGTTTCTTGAAGATTGTATCTTCCCGATGCAGATCAGGCACACTCACGATGCGGTTCTCCAATGCGGCAACACCGGCATACCCCTCTCCGACCTGGAGGCGGGTGTATTTCAGCGCATCGGTCCGGAAGCCCCGATTGGCCGCATACTCCAGGACCCCGCTGTTACGGTTCACCAGAAGCACGTTGGCGGCGTCCACACCCAACCGGGTAATCACATGGTCCAGGAAGACCTTGAGCGTGACGCGAAGGTCAAAACTGGCATTGATAGCGAGGTCTATGGAGCGCAGAGACGAAAGCCGCTCCAGCTGCCGGGATATCCGTTCCTCCGCCTCTTTGCGGCCGGTGATATCGAGCAAAGTCCCTATCACCGCGGGACGTGCCCTATACGTTGTTTTCGAGCCATAGACTTCCACGTAGATTATCCTTTTGTCCTTCCTGATTCCTCTGAAGCTGTAATGAGTGGACACCATTTCTCCGGATATCCGTTTCTTTAACTTTTCTCTGACGATAGGCCAGTCTTCCGGCAGGACCAGGTCTTCCGGCCTTTTCCTGTCTGTTATCTCTCCAGGCTTATAGCCGAATATCTCCGCCAGAGTCGGGTTGACATACATGAATAGCCCGTCCTGTATAAGATAAACACCCACCATCGCCTGCTCCGCCATGTCACGGAATTTGGCCTCGGACTCCTGCAGCAACGACTCCGCCCGTTTGCGCTCCGAAATGTCCGTGCCTGTTCCACTGATGCCGGTTATCCTTCCCTCGCTATCCTTCAGAAGAGAACCGGTGAACTTGAACGGGATCCGGCTGCCATCTCTGGTCAATAAGACCGTCTCCAGTTTGACATGTCCCGTCTCCATTGCATTCGCAACAGCCTCGGTTACACGTTGCCGTTCTTCTTCAGGGAAGAAATCTGTCGGCTTCATTGAAGCGATTTCTTCATCACCATATCCCGTTACGGTCTTGGCGGTCTCGTTCCACCGGAGGAATCTTCCATCTGCATCAAAAACAAAAAATGTCTCCTGAAGGACGTTAAGTGCTCTCTCGCTAAAAAGCTTCTCCTTTCTTAATTCCTCCTCTGCCTTTCTGCGGTCATCTACCTCCTTCAGGAGTCGGTCACGTGCCCTCTCGATCTCTTTTGTCTTTGCGACAAAATAGATAACTATCGGTATGACGACTACTGGCACGAAGAGTGCATCGATGGCGCCAACAATTAATATCTCGTGAGAAATAGTACCCCATCGAACATAACTCTGAAGTGAACTGGCAAAAAAGGTGAAGATTTCCGACAGTACTACCGCGATCCAGAGAAAGTGCCAGGGGTTTACCGAACGCAGGCTGCGAGTCATGGCGTTGAACATGTGCGCCCTCCTCATATTCCTTGTATCGCCGAATGCATATTACCAACGGTGATATGCCCCATTATATCATCTTCCGGCTGCATCAACTACACTCACACGAGGGACCATTGCCTGGACTTACTCGCCGCTCCGGAACTGTTTCTTGTCACAAAACACAACTCTTGCGGCATCACCCGTACAAATCAATATGTAAGACGTTATTCTTCGATCAATACAGTTGCTTAATTGAATCGTGCTTCCTGTCGCTTCACCGGCAATAATTCTCTTCGATTGACAACCGTACTCGGCCGTCGTATAGTGAAAAAGAAGAAAGGGTCTGGATGCCATCTCCAAACGGAACCGAGCGACGAAGCAGTCAGCGGCACGTATCCATGAACGGAATAGAGTTCTGCCTGGACCATGATGTCCCAGCGCAGATGCGCGTCGGTGCGACCCTGAACGTGAGCGATTCCGGAATGTGCGTTGTATCCTCCACTCATCTCAGAGAAGGTGAATGCATAATCATCAGGAATGAACTCTCGCCGTTGTCCCGGAAGGCGATTGTCCGATGGAGCAAAAACTTTCAGCAGAATTTTTGCAAGGCAGGCCTTAAGTTCACCGAATGACTTCCAACGGGAGGGGCCGCCAAGAAAGACAAATAGAAGAAATGGTCGACAGTATGCAATGTCCCGGGGGAGTGTGTGTGTTATACCAATGAACAGAAACAGAGCCGTACTGAAGAGCGCCATAGTCCTTTATTTTGTTATCTGCCTTGAAATCCTGATAATGATCAGCCCCTTTGCGGGTTTCTTTTACTCAGTGTTTAATCCTTTCCTTCTCGGGTTGGCAAGGTACCCTGCCACAAGATGGCTGAGTTCCTTCTTCCTCCCTCATATGGTGGTACCGCCCGATGATTTTCTGAAATTCATCCGCATCATGGGTTCGGTCCTTTTTGTCGGCGGCATCGTTGTTTTCCTCGCCTGTGCCGTCCAGGTATATGTCAATAAGTTCTTGGGGAAGGGCGCCGTCTCAAGGGGGCTCTATTCATTTATCAGGCATCCCCAGTATTTGAGTCTCGCTGTCACCGGGATTGGCCTGGCCATCCTGTGGCCGAGATTCCTTGTCGCCGTCCTGTGGCTCCCGATGGTCCTCATCTATTACTTTCTCTCTAAGGACGAGGAACGGAGAATGCTGAAGGAGTACCCCGATACATACAGGCAATATATGGAGAGGACAGGAATGTTACTGCCCGGGAAGGTCGAGAGTCTCCTTTCACCCGCCACCGCTGCCGGAAAGACAATCCTGGTTGTTGTCATCTGCGCCTTCACCATCGGGAGTGCCTTCTTCCTGCGAGCTTACACGGTAAGACATCTTCCTCTGTGGACTGACGGGAATGTCGTTGCCCTTGCGGTCCTCCCCGAAGATTCGGCAAAGATGGAACACAGGATGGGTGACATTCTGAACATGGGTGAAGTCAAGGCACGCCTCAAGAGCAAAGACCGCTATCTTGTATATTTCCTGCCTCCGAATTACATCATGCAGGGCTTGATAGCGAATACGGGAGGTGAGTGGAAACTTTATAAGCATCAGCACAGCATCGGGATGTTCGCCGACTGGATAATTCATCCCTTCAGCCATTTAAGAAAAGGGCATCATATGATGCACAGGTCACTAGCTCACCCCGGTCATAATGTGGGGATTCAAAGAAGGCTGATCTTTCTGAAGGTCAATTGCGTAAGGGAGAGCTGGCCTTATGATGCCCTTTCAATAGATGCCGGAAGGACGCCGGATTTCATGGTCGACATGGACGTCCATGGCCTGGTGATCCACAACCTCAAGGAACTGCCGAAAAACACCGGCTGGGGAAAGGTCCCCACCCCCGTTTTTTAGACTTCAGGACGTTGATTGTCAAAGAGATGACTTGTGCAGTCATGACAACGGTTGAGATATGTTATGCACCACAGGGCAAGAATAGCCGCCGATCGGGCTCCTTTCCACTATAATAGAGGATGTAAGAATAATAGTAATGAGGAGACAAAACCATGAAGGTAATGGCGTTCAACGGAAGTCCGAGGAAGAAATGGAACACTGCAACCCTGTTGAAGAAGGCCCTTGAAGGAGCAGCACAACAGGGAGCAGCAACAGAACTTATTCATCTTTATGATCTTGACTTCAAGGGGTGCATAAGTTGCTTCGCCTGTAAAACCATAGGGGGTAAAAGTTATGGCAGGTGTGCCGTCAAGGATGATCTGACACCGGTCTTCAGGAAGATTGAAAAAGCCGATGTCATTATCCTCGGTTCCCCGATCTATTTCGGGACCGTTACGGGGGAAATGAAATCATTTATGGAGCGTTTACTGTTTCCTTATTCGACTTACACTGATCCGCCGCAATCTCTCTTCCCCAGGAAGATTAAGTCGGGCTTTATCTATACGATGGGTCTCACGGAGAAGATGATGAAGGAATTTGGCTACACTGAACACTTCGATCGTCATGAAATGATACTCAGGAGGATATACGGGGCTTCCGAGTACATGTGCAGCTTCGATACTTATCAGTTTGATGATTATTCAAAGGTGCTGTCGACCCGTTTCGACCCTGTGAAGAAGGCAAAGAGGCGCGAGGAAATATTTCCGATAGACTGTGAGAAAGCCTTTCAGCTGGGGGCAAGGTTAACTGGTGGGAAGTGATGTGTACTGAACATAATCGTATTTGCGGTTTTCCTAAACCCAACTCTCGACCTTGTTCCGATGAAGACTTTACCGACTGACACGGAAATTCAATTCGATAATCAGGGTAAAATTTCCTGAGCCTTCAGTGCCCCTTTGTTTCTTCATTTTCTTCAAAGTCTTGTGCGTTGAATATAGTCGGGTAGTCCTTTTCCAGCCTCGAAAGCAGGGCATTCTTCTCTTCATGGGACATCGTATGATAGAGCGGCGAGTCCTTTAATATAGAAACCAAAACCTTCGCTTTAGCCTTGTCCATATTTCCCTCTCTTACAGGCCGTAACAATTTATATGCCACATTGAACCTTTAAATTATAGCAGAGAAGAATAAGATAAGTCGCGGTAAATAGTTCCCCTGGAGGCTTTCCCTCAGTCCTCTTCCCACAGCGGTCCAGAGGAATCGACGAATAGATCGGGGATTAATCAAACCTATGAAGTTAGGCGGGAAGGTGCTCTTTCCCGAATCCGAATTGAACAGACTTATCAGGCAAATGAAGAAAGATAGCGACTAATACAAATTTCCGCCGTTCGGCAATTTGAGAGGTGGTCTACATGCCATTATATGCTACGACGGCGGCTCCCCCATATATCAATATGGCCTGTCGTCCAGGGAGGCTGTCAGAGCCGTTGTGGCGCCGCGCAAAGAAGCGATTTTCTTCCTGGCTCATCCATAGCGGACGTGTGCCGACCCTATTGAGGGGCAATTTCTCCAGAATAGCATCCCGGCATGACCTGCAAATGTTATGCATATCTTGCTCATCGTCTACGACAAGGTATTCAAGCAGTTTGATTTCTTTACAGACTGCACACTGATAATGAACGCGGCTGAGAAGTCCTGTCATCATGGAAACTTTCATTTATCGCTCCTTATCAATGAATTTTGCGAACGAGTATGACATACATAGTCAGGCAAATCAAGTTCAATCAAGGGGCCATAAGGGGTAAAGCTATCGACAGCGAGGAATGGGAAGGTTAATTCGGGTGATCAGAAACGGTTATCACCGATTAGAACCCATCCCAAAATTGAAATATCA
>JARRRD010000105.1:5888-12029 GCA_037381085.1 Candidatus Sulfobium sp. | reverse complement strand
CAATTTTTCCTTCAGGAACCGGCCGGTGTAAGACGCCGGGTTCCGGCTTATTTCTTCGGGTGAGCCCTCTGCGACAACCCTTCCTCCCTCTTCGCCGCCTTCGGGGCCCAGATCTATAATATGGTCGGCGGACTTTATGACATCGAGGTTGTGCTCGATAACTACGGCCGTATTGCCCCGGTCGACAAGCATGTTGATTACATCGAGCAGTCTCTGGATATCGACAAAATGCAGGCCCGTAGTCGGCTCGTCCAGGATGTACAGTGTGTTGCCCGATGACTTCTTGCCCAGTTCCCTCGAAAGGCGGATCCTCTGGGCTTCCCCTCCGGAGAGGGTGGTGGCCGACTGTCCCAGCTGGAGATAGCCAAGGCCTGTTTCTTCCAGGATGTCGAGTTTCCTTTTTAACGGGGGAATGTTTTCGAAGAACGGCAGCGCCTCCATGACCGTCATATCGAGGACTTCCGCTATGTTTTTCCCCTTGAACCTGATCTCAAGCGTATCGTCGTTATATCTTTTTCCTTTGCACGCGTCGCAGACCACATAGACATCGGGGAGGAAGTGCATTTCGACCTTGATCAGTCCGTTGCCCCTGCATGATTCGCATCTCCCTCCCGCCACGTTGAAGCTGAACCGCGACGCCTTATATCCTCTCACCTTCGCATCAGGCAGCATCGAAAAAAGCTCCCTTATGTGGGAGAAAAGACCCGTATAAGTTGCCGGATTGGATCTCGGCGTACGGCCGATCGGCGCCTGGTCGACGGAGAGCACCCGTTCAAGGGAGTCCATGCCCGTTATTTCCCTGTACTTTCCCGGGGAGATATAGGAAACATCATGATGACCGGAGAATTTCTTCCGGGCGGCATTGAAGAGTACATCGAATATCAGGGTACTCTTCCCGGAGCCCGACACGCCGGTGACGCAGGTAAAAGTCTTGAGCGGTATCCTTACGTCAATGTTCTTCAGATTGTGTTCGGAAGCGCCCCTTACGTGGATGAATCCCGCCGAAGACCTTCTTTTCAGGGGGACTTCAATTGAGAGGGAGCCCTTGAGATACCGGCCGGTCAGCGACTTGTTATTTTCCAGAATTTCCCGGGGGGTTCCCTCGGCAACGACCCATCCGCCCCGTACGCCGGCGCCCGGGCCCATATCGACGATGTGGTCGGCCGATCTTATCGTCTCTTCATCGTGCTCCACGATGATTACCGTATTTCCGGCATCCCTGATCGTCGACAGGCTGCCGAGTAGCTTCGCGCAGTCGCGGGGGTGAAGACCGATGCTCGGCTCATCGAGGACATAAAGCACACCCGTGAGCGATGAGCCCATCTGCGTTGCGAGACGTATCCTCTGTGCCTCGCCGCCGGAGAGCGTGAGCGAAGGCCTGTCCAGCGTGAGATAACCGAGGCCGACCTTTTCGAGAAACGACAGCCTGTCGTTGATCTCCTTGAACACCCGTGATGCGATTACGCGCTCCCGCTCGGACAGCGTAAGGCCCTTCAGGAACAAAATGGCCTCCCGGACCGACATTCGGCAAAATGTGCCTATATGGACGTCATGAAACTTTACGCTCAGTGCCTCGGGCCTCAACCTGAAGCCTTCGCATTCCCTGCAGAACCTTTGTGCGTCAACGGCGACGGCGTCCTCATCAATGTTGCGGAAGCCCAGTCCGTTGCAGGAGGGACATGCGCCGGCCCTGCTGTTGAAGGAGAAGAACCTCGGATTTATTTCAGGATAACTTATGCCGCAGTTGAGGCAGGCCGCGGTCTTCGAGAAAAGGATGTCCCTCTCCGTCTCGGGGAGGTTCACGACGATGGTGTCGGCGTATTTAAAGGAAGTCTCTATCGCGTCTCTGATCTGGCGGTCCATATTGTTTCTTATGATGAGCCTGTCTATGACGATCTCTATGGTGTGGCGTTTCCTCTTTTCAAGGATGATGTCCTGGGTCAGGTCGACCAGTTTATTGTCGATCCTCGCGCGGACGAAACCCTCGTTCCGCATCTCCTGGAGTTCCTTCCGGTAGTTCCCCTTCCTGTCTCTGACTATCGGAGACAATATCTGTGCCTTCGTGCCTTCCGGCAGCGCCATGACGGATGACACGATATTCTGCGACTCCTGTGTCGATATTTCGGCCCCGCAGTTGTAGCAGTATGCCTTTCCCAGGCGGGTATACAATACCCTGAGGTAATCGTATATTTCGGTTATCGTTGAGACCGTCGAGCGGGGGCTTCTGGTTACAGTCTTCTGGTCTATGGCTACCGAGGGGGAGAGGCCCTCGATGAAATCGACGTCAGGTTTCCGGAGTTGTTCCAGAAACTGGCGGGAATAGGCCGAGAGGCTTTCGACGTAGCGCCTCTGGCCCTCGGCGTAAATTGTGTCGATCGCAAGAGTGGATTTGCCTGACCCGGAGGGACCCGTGATGACCGTCATCGCCTCTCTCGGTATGGATACGTCTATGTTCTTGAGGTTATGCTCCCTTGCGCCCTTGATCCTGATGAACTTCTGCATTTCGGTATCTTTTAATATAACTGAAGGAAGTAAAATAATCATAATCCGCCAAACCGGAACCAAGAAGGATTTCGCCACGGGGGCCGGCATTCCATTTGTCAGAGATCTGGTGTATGATAGTTTGTGGTAAAAATGGTAAAAAGGTTTGCCCTTATATGTTTGCTCCTTCTGGCGCCGGGTGTTTCGTTTGCACAGCCCGCGATATCTTTTGGGACCCTGACATATGATTTCGGCACAGTGAGTCATAAAGACAGGGTCGAGCATGTTTTCCGCTTTAAGAACAGGGGGGACCGTGACCTGGTGATAGAAAAATTGGCCCCTTCGTGAGGCTGCACCGCCGCGATGGCCAGTTCGGGCCGTCTGAAGCCGGGCGAGACAGGGAAGATCAGCGTCACCGTTAATCTCGTTGGCAAGTCCGGAAGCCTGACAAAGACAGTTCACGTCTATACAAACGATCCCGCCAGTCCGGTGACGAACCTTTCCGTCAGAGTTAATGTCAGGAAGGGGGCGGTGAAAGGGCAGGCAACGGAACAGCGGCCATTGTCGGGCCCCTGATTGAGCCGCTCTTTCCAGTGCCCGCGGTTACTTCGGCAGCGCCTTAATCTGTTTTTCGATATCAGTTATGAGGTATTCGGTCCTTCCCTTGTTCCGCCGTTCCTTAATCCTCTCGGCAGGCGGTGTTCCGGGGAAGCCGTAGACGTGGTCGATAAGTTCAAGGATCCGGGGGATCAGCCGGCTTATCCGGTCCGAACCTTTCGGGTCGGACCCGTTCTGCGCCTGGAGTGTCATCCAAGCCGAAAAGAGCGGAACCCGGCGGGCCTGATAGTCGGCGTCGCTCAGTCCTGCCGAGGCATCATTCCTGATGATGGGAAGGGTGGTGGCCCAGAGAGAACGTACCTGTTCCGGAAGACTGCCGGATTCAGGAACCTTGATTGAAAGCTCCTGTTTCTCCCCGTCGGCCTGTCCGGCTTTAGTGCCGGCGGATTGAGAAGACCCTTTCGAGCAACCGGCGGCGAGTACCGCGAAGAGAAAGACTAACAGCAACCATTTTACCTTTACCGATGAGATATGCAGATTCATGTCAACCTCCTTACACTGAAACAAATTGCCCGGGCGATATCCGCCCATGCCGGATACCGCCGACAGTCTTTTTCCCGAAGTATATCATATTTCAGCCCCGTCCCGGCCTCTCTGACCGGCTGAGAAGGCTTATCCTTACAGTCGCAAAAAATCCCAGTAAGCCCGGAAGGGACAGCGAAAAATGTCTTGTAGCGACACCTTACAGCCCTGGAGAGGGTCCTGCCGGCCATTTTCCGGAAGTCACTACACGTCGGGTCCTCATTCATGTGGAAGATAGATGTAAATCATGCCGTCATTACAAGATTGTTTCGCTGTCCCTTCCGGGCTCTTCTTGGAACGCCAGGCTTATCTGTTATCGTTAGTCCCTGAACACAGGCCTTTTGAATCGCTCCGGTAATTGGTTATACTATAAACGCCGGAGCGGTGTGTTCGGCAGTCCGGTAAGAATCGGGTTGAGGCATAATGAGCGCGGTCTCCCAGAAAATATCACTTTATCTTCGCATGATCAAGTTTTCCCACTCGATCTTCGCACTCCCCTTTGCGTTCACTTCCGCGCTGATCGCGGCGTCGGGCATCCCCGCCCCGCGGCAGATCTTCTGGATCGTCGTCGCGATGGTCGGGGCCCGGTCGGGCGCGATGGGGATGAACAGGATCATCGACAGAAAGATAGACGCTGCCAATCCCCGTACTGCCGGAAGGGAGTTGCCCCGCGGGGTGATCGGTGTCGGTGAAACCGTCTTTTTCGTGGCGGTTTCATTTGGGTTCATGGTCTTTGCCGCTTATATGCTGAACCCTCTCTGCCTGATGTTATCCCCGGTGGCTATAGCCGTACTGTTCCTCTATTCCTTCACCAAGAGATTCACATGGGCGTCTCATTTTGTGCTGGGGCTGGCCATTTCGGCCTCTCCTCTGGGTGCCTGGATAGCCGTAAGGGGAAGTTTCACCGCAGAAATAATACCACTGGCTGCGGCAGTAATCTTCTGGCTTGCGGGCTTCGATGTGCTCTACGCTCTTCAGGATCTTGAGTTCGACCGTTCGTACGGGCTGTATTCCATACCTCGCAGATTCGGCATACGCAAGTCGCTTTACATTGCCAGAACTTTCCACGGGATCAGTTATCTGCTTCTCGTTCTCAACGGACTCCTCTTCAATCTGGGACGGGCTTACTGGATTGGAATGCTTATTGTTGCCGGGCTCTTTGTCTATGAACACTCACTTATAAAGGAGAGCGACCTCAGCAGGCTCGACATGGCCTTCCTCAACATGAACGGCTATATCAGCATGACCATATTTATTTTTACCCTGATCGGGTTTGCCGCATGAAAAAAAGATATGTAATGGCGATTACGGGCGCCACCGGACCGGTCATAGGGTTGAGGGTCTTGAGATCTCTGGCCGGGGCCTTCGATGTGCACCTGGTGATCTCGACTCAGTCTTTTTCGATCATTCGCGATGAAACCGGCCTCGACCTGACCGGCGGTGCCGAAGGTGACATACAGGCCGGGGTCCGGGCCGCATGCGGTTCCGATGATATTTATTACTACGACGAGAGAAATTTCGAGGCCCCTATTTCCAGCGGCTCGTTCATAACCGAGGGGATGTGTGTAGTCCCATGTTCGATGAAGACTCTTGCGGGCATAGCGGGCGGCTATGCAAACAGCCTGACCGAGCGCGCTGCCGATGTGACGATCAAGGAGGGTAGGCCCCTGCTCCTGTCTCCCCGGGAGATGCCGTTCAGCGCCATCCATATCGGTAACATGCTGAAACTTTCCCGGATGGGAGTGAAGATCGCACCTCCCGTGGTCGGTTTTTATCACAAACCTGAGACGGTCGACGACATAATAGATTTTATCGCCGGCAAGATCCTTGACGCCATAGGGGTTCAACATGACCTTTACAGGCGGTGGAAGCCCGGCGGTAACTGAACCGGGGACTTCTTTACCCGTGTGCCAGTCCCGATGAGTGTATGATCAGGCTCATATACATAAGAATCACGTCCGTTTAAAATAGATCTATGAGCGTATTTAAGGAATCATGTCCTGGAAGCCGGGAGATAAGGAGTCCTTATCCCGAGGAGGTGCGCTGTTTCTGGTGCGATACGGCGAACGAGATATGGACCGACGAGGTCGAGAGGGATTGCAAGAATTGCGGTAAGAAGGTTGCACGTGAAATGAGGCCTTCCTGCATAGAGTGGTGCCCTTCAGCGCGGGACTGCGTCGGTGCCGAAAAATACGACAGGCTGATGAAGGCGGTAAAAGAACGGGCTTCCGGAGAATAGAAAGCCCCTTTTGTCGTTAAAAGGGGCTTCCCGGGCAGACTTAGTAATAGGCCTTGGCTATAGGCGAGAGACGTTTACCGCTTTGGGACCCTTCGGACCTTCAGCTACTTCAAAGGTGACCTCCTGGCCTTCAGCAAGGGTTTTAAAACCGTTCGATTGAATTTCGGAATAGTGGACGAACACGTCGCCACCGTCTTCCTGCGTGATAAATCCGTAACCCTTGGTTTCATTGAACCACTTCACTGTTCCTTTCGGCATACTGCTGTGTCCTCCTGAAAAAA
>JARRRD010000105.1:581-5871 GCA_037381085.1 Candidatus Sulfobium sp. | reverse complement strand
AAGCCATAAAGCCAAAGTCTTTGCGGCTTGTCCTGACTACAAAAACTTCTGAAACTTCTGCGGAATTATCCCATAACCTGTTAGAAAAGGTCAATATTTTTTTCAAAGATTCCTGAAAGATTTTTTAGGCGAAAATAGAGACTAAATATGGCAGGGGATGATCTGCAAGTATCGGAAAACAGATCACTTCAGCCTGACAGGCTGCTGAAAAGTCTCATGACCGCCTTTAAGACAACCATACCTGCCAGGGCGGAGGCCGGAACTACCTGAAAACATTGGATTCCAGCTCTAAGCGAGCAGCGCAGAATCGCACTGACCTCTACAGGAATCGACGTGAGCATGGCTTACAAAGGAGTGCAACATCATGCATGCATTCCACAATTTCAGCGACTGGAAACATCGGATGCCGTGCGGCCTGCAACCTTGCCCTGTACCCTTTCCAGGGCAGACAGTGCTTCTCTTCTTATTATTGGGTCCGCATCGTGGTGAGCGGCGCGCTCCAGATAAGGAATGGCTTCGGCGTCCCCGATCCTGCCGAGGGCCTTTACTGCCTCGATTTTCACCGCGAAACTCTCCGAACGGAGAGCGGAGATCAGGTAGGGAACGGCCTTTACATTGCCGATACTGCCCAGGGAGCGGACAGCCGCCTCTCTTATGTAAAGCGTATCGTCCCGGAGTGCGCCGATGAGGGCACTCACGACCCTCGGGTCGTCCCTGAAATTGCCAAGCGCGGTGGCGGCATTCCATTTGATAGCAGGGCATGGGTCGTATAACGCGGACATAAGCGCGTCTGAGGCCGCCGGATTGCCGCTGCGTCCGAGCGCCCGGATGGCCTCTATCCTCTCATGCCAGTCCTGATGTGCGTCATTCGCAATCTTGACGTAAAGTGGCAACGCCTTTCCCGTTCCCGCTTTTTTGACCGCGGCCCGGGAATTTTCGCCGGTTGCCGACAGGAGAGCACCTGTGAGCGTCAGGAGAAGCAAGAAACGAGGCAAATCCATCCCTAAATGCCTTATTTTCTTCATGTATATATCCTACCGGAAACTCTTTCCGGAGTATGTAGGACTAATACTTACAAAGAAATCAGACACTTGCTGATACCGTTTTATACGCGTATGTTATATCCTGATAGTGGTCGTCTTTGCTGCGGGACGCGGCAGGACTTTCCGAAGTTCCAGAAAACACAAAAATGGAAGTGGGTCAAGTGAAAAAAGCGCGAAAGTCGAGGGGTAGTGCTGTCAAGAGGGGATCGGCAAGTTACAGACTTCCCAGACGCGAGACTGAAAAAGAAGCGTTGCTGGTCGGGCTTAAGAAAAAAGGAAGACCTGAGCCGGCAAACCGCAAGGGAAAAGTCCTTGTAATGGACGATGAAGATGTAATCAGGACCATACTCAGCGTCATGCTTCTCGCTTTTGGTTACGAGGCCCACCTGACCGCCGACGGGGAAGAGGCGATTCAAAGTTATGTGAAGGCCCTGGATGCGGGAGAGCCTTTCGATGCGGTGATTATAGATTTGAATATTCCCGGGGGGCTCGGGGGCAGCGAGACGATGCGGAGGCTTTACGACATAGACCCTGGCGTCAAGGCAATCGTGTCCAGCGGATACAGGAACAACCCGGCGATGGAAAACTACAGGGAACACGGCTTTCTGGCTGTCTTGCACAAGCCTTACTCCATAAGCGAGCTTAGAGACGTATTGCATAAGGTAATGCGTGACAGCGGCGGCGACCGTGAAGTGAATGTCGGCGGCGGCGCGGAAACGGGAAACAACCTCGCCTTGTGACTGTGTCGGCCCGGCGACGCCGAAGTGGTCGCTTTCTATGTCTTGATGAAGGAATCCTCCGACCCCGCACCCATATATCGGCGATGATCAGCTGCTGAGGTCAGCCGGCTCCGCCCGCTTGCGGTGCATCGAACCTGTAGGGTGAGAAGTGGTCTGCCAGTCTCTTCCATGCCGACGGTGTGGTCACGGCCATCACGCGGTCATCGGACTGAAATACCAGTCCGGTGTGGGGCAGGAGTGTATGACCCTGGCGGAAGACGGCCACAACCTCCAGTTCTTCTCTCTTCTCAAGGGGAAAAACCTCATGGACCTTCATCCCGACGTAGGGACTCTTCGGTCTCAACATCCCCATGACAAGCCGCTTGCCGTCTGGCAGGTCCACCGGGATCCCTGATGCTATCAGGGCTCGCAGGTCGAGATGAGTGCACGTAGACGGCATGTTGACCCGGGAGGTACCGAGGAGATGGACGGCACACTCCAACTGTTCCACATGATGGGCCGGGGAATCGGCCCGTCCGGCTACCTGGGCTTCATAGAGTGTCCGGTACTTGAGGGATTCCGATAGGGCCTTCTGGATCATGTAGCTGAGCATGACAGTCAATGCTGCTGCCCCGAGCAGATGGTACCCCCCGGTCATCTCCGTAACCATCAGGATCGTTGCCAGGGGGACCCTCGCTGCTCCTCCGAACACGGCCGCCATCCCGACGACCACGAAGCCCGCGGCGGGTTGATGAAAAAGGTGGGCGGCCAGGCCTCCCAGCATGGCCCCCACAAACAGGCTGGGGGCAAAGACGCCTCCCGAACCGCCCGATGAGACGGTAAATGCGAAGGCGACCATTTTGGCGAAGATCAGCGAAAGAAGGACGACTCCGGCGAGGTGGCCGTCGATGGCCTGCTGGATCCAGCCGTACCCGCCGCCGAGGACCTGGGGCAGAACCAGGGCGATCAGGCCTATGCCCAGTCCCCCCAGGGCCGGCTTGAAGTGAGGGGGTATCGGTATGGAGTGGAAGGCATCACGCAGGCCGTAGAATACCATCGGAAGGAGGACGGCCACAATCCCGGCAGCTATTCCCATTGCGCCGTAACGGAAATAGTCGACAAAGTCCGCGCCTATGTCCGCCGGCACCCTGAAGAGGGGCTCCCAGCCCACAAGGAGCCCGTTTACGGCATATGCAACCACGGAGGCTATCATGGTATAGAAGAGGGCTCCGGCATCGAACTCCATGTCGCTGTAAAGGAACTCTACAGCGAATATCGCCGTGCCGATGGGCGAGCGGAAAATAGCCGAGAGACCCGCCGCCATGCCCATAAGGACAAGCAGCCGCCGTTCTTCATCGGTCCTTTTCCCGAGGGTGGCATAGACCGAACCGAACCCCGCGCTTATGAGGGCCGTGGGCCCTTCCTGGCCTGCCGCCCCGCCTGAACCGATGGTGATAGCCGAGGCCACCATCTTCAGCGGCGCAACCCGTGCCCGGATGAAGCCGCTGGCGTAATGAAAGGACTTCACAGCGGTGTCGGTGCCGTGTCCCTCTGCCTCCGGGGCCAGGCTGTAAACAAGCAGGCCCGATAAGAGACCGCCGAGGGTGGTCACCAGCGGGATCAGCCACAGACCGTGTCCTCCCACAATCTGGTTTCCCGCGGCCCCCGCAGTCAGACCCGGGGGCGTATATCCGGCTAAACGGCCCAGAAGGAGCGTTTCGGTTTCTTTCAGCAGGAAGGCGAAGAGCCTGGCCCCGAGAGCCCCGATTATGCCAAGGAGGACAGTATCGAGAATAAGTCGCTGCTGAGGTTTCACTTGGCTGAACTTCCCATCTGCAACAAAATAGCCGCAAAGTCCGGAAACACTGCACTAGGTTCCATAGAACATTCCACTCCCCAGGATCTCAAGCATCTCTTCCGTGATCTCCTCCTGCCCTATGTACCTCTGAAGGGAACCGAGTTCGGAGAGGTGCTTCCTCAGGCTTTCAGATGCCCCTTCCATGCTTCTCAGTCGATACCAGTTTTCGCTCCTCAACGATTCCAAATGGCAACGGTAGAGGCTTATATAAATGAATTCTTCCAGTATACTGTCAAGGATCACGGGGGGCTCCATATAGGTGAGAGGGGGGTTCTTTACGGGGACGATGCCGTCAATCGTCGGGGGCAGGATACGTTCCACCGAGATACCTGCCTTCTTTTCGAGGATATACGTGAAGACGAAGGCGAGGTCATAGTACTCTTCCTTCCTGTACACGTTCATTATCTCCGACAGCGTATCTTTCAGAGCCGGTTGTATCCCGTTGACACTTATCACCGAGTCGCCATAGCCCTGGTAAGGTACGTGTCTCAGATCAAGTGAAGACTTCAGCCTTCTGCCGACGACAAAAAGGGCATCATCGGCGGTGAAGAGGTCCGAAACGGCATCGGCCATTTTGTCATTGTAGGCGCCGCAGAGGCCTACCGACGAGCCGAAGGCCACCAGGATCCTCTTGCCCTTTTTCTGCTTCTCCAGCAGGCCGGTGCCGTAATGGGTCGCCACGTCGGCTATGGCCGAAAGCATGTTCCTTTCATACTCCCTGATCCGGGGGACTATCTCATCTGTTTTCCTCACGGTAACACCGGCGTATGCCTTCATTGCGCTGACCACATCTTCCACCATATGAAATGCCTTTATCTTCTTCCCGACTTCCGCCGAAGAAAGCACAATCAGCCTCCAGCCTTTCTGATGAAATCCCTCAGGGTCTGCATGTCTCTTTCCCCGATCATTTCCCCCCGGCCGATGTGGTCCATGAGTTCCGGGAAGGCGCTTCTCATCCCGCTCATTATTTCCCTGCAAAGGTCCCGCACCGATGCAAGGTCCACCGTATCCAGCACCCCGGAATCCAGGATTATGAGGCTGGCCACCTGGTCCCCAAGGTCAAAGGGGTGAAACCGGGGCTGCTTGAGTATCTCCCTCAGCCGTTCACCGCGGCGAATGAGTCTTACGGTCTCCTCTTCCAGGTGAACCCCGAACTTGGTGAATGCCTCGACCTCGATGAACCTCGAGTAGTCTATCTTGAGTTTTTCTGCCATCATCTTCATCGACCGTGACTGGGCCTTTCCGCCTATCCGCGATACGGACCGTCCCACATCCACGGCGGGACGTATGCCCTTGTTGAAAAGGGCGGGGTCAAGGTATATCTGTCCGTCCGTAATCGAGATGAGGTTCGTGGGGATATAGGAGGATATGCGCCCCTGCTGTGTCTCGGCTATTGGGAGAGCCGTTATGGAGCCTCCACCGTGTCTGCCGTGCAGTTTCGAAGACCTCTCCAGCAGGCGCGAATGTATGAAGAATATGTCCCCGGGGTATGCCTCCCTTCCGGGGGGCCTCTTCAGGAGAAGACTCAGTGAGCGGTAAGCCTCGGCATGTTTGGACAGATCGTCGTAAACAATAAGGACATCCTTTCCCCTGTCGAGGAAATATTCGGCCATGGCCGTGGCGCTATATGGGGCAATGTACTGAAGCCCGAATGAGGCCGATGCATCGGC
>JARRRD010000105.1:0-533 GCA_037381085.1 Candidatus Sulfobium sp. | reverse complement strand
GAAATTACATCGGAATTCTTCTGGTTGATGATGGTGTCGACACCAATGGACGTCTTGCCTGTTGAGGAATCCCCGATGATCAACTCCCTCTGGCCCCTGCCGATGGGCAGCATGGAGTCCAGCACCTTGAGCCCGGTATAGAGAGGCTGTGCCACAAAATCCCTCTTTACGAGGGGGGGCGCATCCCTTTCCGCGGGGTACGGCGTAGTACCCTGGGGTTTCGGACCTCCGTCGAGGGGGTTGCCGAGGGCATCGAGCACCCTTCCCAGGAGACTCTCACCGACATTTACCGAGGCGATCCGCTCCGTCTTATATGCCTTGTCGCCGGCCCTTATACCGTTTTGCACGGTAAGCAGAACTACGCCTATAAGGTCTCTGCCGAGGTCAAAAACCATCCCCTCGTCGCCGCTTTCAAACTGAATGAGCTCGTATAGTCTGGCATCCCTCAGTCCGGCGACCTTCGCGATGTCATCGCCTACGGACAGAACTATGCCTTCTTCCGTCACTGCGAAGGAGAATCTGCTCTTTCCGGC
>JARRRD010000104.1:0-10935 GCA_037381085.1 Candidatus Sulfobium sp. | reverse complement strand
GTTAATTTTCTTAGTGAAATTCAGCCCGAGTGCGACTGCATGCCTTCAGCGGATGTGCCCGTCATTCAGGACAAGGGCATCCTGGTGTCTGACGATCCGGTTTCGATAGAGCAGGCGAGTATCGATCTGCTGCGTGAATCAGGTCCTTTACCGGAGTCACTGGCCCGGGACAGGGGCGCAGAGGAAGGAGACGACATCCTGATGAAACTCCACGGAAGGCCGTATCTGATCCAGTTAACGGAGGCCGAGCGGCTCGGCCTCGGCGTCAGAAAGTACGATCTGGTAAGTGTCTAGCGGAACTCTTATCTTTAAAGACGTCCTGTTTTTCCGTACTCGCGGATGTAAAGCTTGATGGCCCTCAGGATTATCCAGTCCGGGGAAAGGCCATTATCGGACGCTATCCTGAGAAGCCGGTCAATGTCTTCCCGGCCGATTGTCGCACCGTCTCCGGCCGGCCCCTCAAGCCCGCTATCAGCCGCTCCGTCCCGGCGTTTTCCATGCTCTCTCTTCAGAAGTCCTATAAGCATGTCCATGTCGCCGGTCTGAGCGGCTTCCCGCACGTCTTCGGGAGGTTCAGCTGCCGAAGGGGCTTCCCCGGACGTTTCTTCCGCAGAGGCGCCGGAAGATTCTTCCCCTCCGGCATTTTTCAGACCTTCCGGCGGCAACATCCCCGTCATTCCCATCATCATCGAAACAAGGGTCCTGGCCTGCTCGCTGTCGGGGATTTCGCGCTTCATAAACTCGTCAAGCTTCCCCCCGGCCAGAGCTTCAGCTATCCTGTCGGCAAGGATAGGGGTGTTGTCCTCCCCTTCATGAAATTTCTTCCCCGGTGGTCTGGGCAACGGTTTTTCTTTCTCGGACATGACCGAACCTCCATTCTTTCATTGTAGTCCGTGCTTCTGTACAAGAGTTTCATAATAATATTCACGCATTCTCCCGCCATATCCATATCCGTCATGCCCGAGGTCTCCAGCCGGACTGCCTGCCCGCAGGCTATATGATAGCCTTAATAACTCCTCATCTAACCATGCTCCTTGATCTCATAGTGGTCCTTCTCGGGATGTATCTTCCTGATCAGCGAGAGATCGAAAATCTCATCTTTGGGGATTTCGCGGCTTATGTACCCCAACCCCTTCAGCACCTTCACGAATTCCATTGAAGCTGCCACGTAATCATCGGTAAGCTGTGCACAATACTTCGGAGAGAGCATCAGGGTGTCCAGTACGAATTTCCTGTCTATGAACCCTACATAGTCCGAAATGACCTCAGCGGCACCGGCAGGGTCGTCACGCAGAGATGATGTCGCCTCCTCATGGAGTACAAGAAACAGTTTGGCCAGTTCTCTTCGCCTCCTCAGAAAGTCCCTGTCGGCAAGGATGCCGTAGCTCGGGTTGTAAGGCCAGAGCTTTGACGGCGGGTAAAGCACCCTCCCTCCCGCGAATCTTGCCACAGCCACCGCCAGGGCGGGCGTTCCGACGGCGGCTGCTACCTCGTCCCGTACTATTGCTTCCGTTATCTCGTCTGCCCACCGGAAATTTAAAACACCTATTTCCCTGGCAAGACCGTATTTCGCGATATATTCCATCAATATGACGTCATGAATGGACCCTTTACCCGGCACGCCTATCTTCAGCCCTCTGAATTGTCCGAGAATGTCTCCGAGTTCTTTTATCTCAGGAAACCCGCCATAGCCGTTCTTGGCGCTTAAAACGGTCCCTTCGATGTGTCCCCCTGCTATGCACGTAATGGGAACGCCCCTGTCGATTCCGATTGTGGCAGGCGGCAGGCCGATCTACGCAAGATCGATTTCATTTTTTTCGATGGCTTTTACGATGGCCGGTCCGGTGCCGAAAAGCGTCCATTCGATATCGGTCCCGAGACGCTGCCGGGTGTCCTCCCGGGCCATGAGCAGCACCGCCGTGTGATAGAATGTCGAAAGATGTCCTATCCTCAGTGCAGCCAAAAGAACCCCGAAAAAAGAAGATCCCTTGCCTTCAGTCGTGCCACTGCGTTTTCCGGACGCCCAGGGATTCCAGAAGTTCCACGATCGCTTTCAGCACTTCCGTGACGTTGCTGTCAACCGGGTGGCCGAAATCGTTCTGGTCGAAAACGGGGATATGCACGGTGACATCGGGCCTCATTTTCCTCTCATGGGAATATGTTATCTGGCTCGGGTCGGGAATGGTCGATTCGCAGGTATGAAGCGAACTGCACGTGTGTGAAACGGCCTCGGCGAGCCTTCGCACGTCGCTTTCCACTTCTTCGTATCCAGGGGTGTCGGGGGTAGCGTCTCTCACCGGCCCGGCGAACGTGCCGTAAATGCTGAGCTGGTAGCCTATCTGCACGAGTTTGCCCTTCCTGTTGAAGTAGTAAGGCTCTGTGTCGTAGCAGATTTTCCGCCTGTTGACTACCTCCCTGACTTCATTTTCGTTCTCAAACAGTCCTTCTATATTAAGTTTCAGTTCCACCTGCATCTCGGGCTCCGTCGTTGTCTTTTCAAACTCGCTTCCGGGGGGCTGTCATGCGCCGGGTGAGCTCAGACGGCCTCTTTTCTTACCCGCCCGAAAGAAGTGAGAAGAAAATCGTATTTATATTTCAAATCCACTATAGAGCGAAGGAGGACCGCATAAAGGGGGTTCAGCTTAAGGTAAGGCTTGAGGGTGTTGGCCATCTTTACTAGATGGGATTCACATTCTTCAACGAAGCATACCGAGCGGTCCTGAATTATTTCATCGTAGGTATAAAAAATTTCAAGGAATATGTCCGTAACAAGGCAGAATTCGTTCAGAATGGTCTGCGAGATCGCCTCACTCTGGCTTATTTTCTTTTTTCTGAGGCGGCGCATGAACTCTACCTGCTCGGACTGTATGTTCTTCAGCTGCTTGATGATCACCTTGAGGTCGTCGGTGGTCCTGTTAAAGAAATTCCTGTATACATAAGACCTGGCGATCTTTTTCCAGTGCCTGAGGTGGCTTTTTTTCCAGTTTGCCATCTCGGACCAGAAAGAGACGAGCGCCTTGTCGAAGTCCTCCCGCGCGGCAAAAAGACTGTATGTCTCGTAGGACAGTTCGTCCAGACGCCTGCCCAGATCTATTATTTCCTTTATTTCCTTGGTCATATCAGATAGACTTCACCAGCTGTCTTGGAATGCCCGATGAAAATCGACTTATAGGTAAAGATTACCATATCGCGGTACAAAAATATACAGCTATTTGTTCTCCTTTGACCCGTAACCGGGGAGCGGAAAGGACCGCCGCGGCCCCCGATGTGTGGCATCAGCTCATTTTTTATACTATCCTAAATAGGGAGCGTTTCCCGGCAGACGAACATGGCTAGAATTCATTACAGGAAGAGATTTATAAAGGGACTTTACCTTGCGCTCAGGGTATTGATTTCCTATAAGATCGCAAGGGTTGTCGAAATTTTCCTCTCTCCGGCTTCGAAAGAGTCGTACCTCAAAGGTCTCCACAAGAGAAACGCCGTCATGATCAGGGAAAGGGCCATAGAGATGAAGGGGGTAATGATAAAGGTCGGTCAGTTTCTGAGTTCGAGAATAGATTTTCTGCCCGATGAATATATCGAGGAACTCTCTCAACTGCAGGATAGCGTACCGCCCCACGATTACGAAGGCATAAGGGCGCAGATAATCGATTCCCTTGGCGCACCGCCTGAGGAAATCTTTTCCGCTTTCGAGAAGAGCCCTATCGCCGCCGCTTCTCTGGGCCAGGTCCACAGGGCAATGCTTGCGGACGGCAGGGACGTTGCGGTTAAAATTCAGTACCCCGATATCGATAAGGTAATAGAGACGGATATCCGGATGTTCGGCGTGCTGATAAGGTTGCTTCACGGCAGATACGGGCATATCAACCTCAGGGTGCTCCATGAAGAATTCTCCAGGATCATCAGGGCCGAGCTGGACTATATTCAGGAAGGGAAGAACGCGGAGAGGTTCAGGGAGAACTTCAGGGATGATGAAAGGGTCATCATCCCATCGGTGAAGTGGGGGTATACGAAAGGAAAGGTCCTTACCCTGGAGTTCGTGGAAGGCATCAAGATAACCGATTGCGGCGCCGTAAAGGCCTCCGGCATCGACTGTCGCGAGGTTGTCAACCTCCTTGCCGAAACATACTCGAAAATGATCTTTGTCCACGGTTTCTTTCATGGGGACCCTCATCCCGGCAACATATTCATGCGGGAGGGACCGAAACTGATATTCGTAGACTTCGGTATGGTGCAGTCGATGCCGGAGGCGCTTAAGAGGGAACTGCGGGGTTTCGCAAACGCGGTCATTGAAAGTAATGCGCGCGGCATAATTGAGTCGATGGAGACGATGGGCTTCATCATCGAGGGAGCGGATTACGATGCCCTGACGGGCGTTGCCCAGTCCTTGATAGACAAATACAGGAATATATCTCCTGCCGAGCTGAAGTCCCTTACCGTTGACGACATCTCCCTGGAAATAGCGAATGTATTCAGCGTTATAAAGTACATCCAGATTCCCAATAACTTCATCCTTCTGGGAAGGACGATAGGCATACTGAACGGAATTGCTTTCAGACTTAACCCGGAGATCAACATTATCGAGATCGGGAAGCCCTACATAAAAGAATTTCTGAGGGGGGGACGCGAGGAACAGACAAGGCAGTTCTTGAAGATCTTCGGTGAGAGAATATGGGACGTTATCGGACTTCCGGGGCAGCTGAAGGAATTCCTTACGCGGGCGAACCGCGGAGACCTGTCGTTCAAGTTTTTGTTCTCATCGGGAGTAAGGCTTTTTCCGTCATCACTGCCGGGGCGTCGGTCATACTCGGTCTGCTGTCCGTCTACCGGCTCATGAGGGATTGAGGGGAGGGCGGAGAAAGGCGCTCCGTGCAATGTGTTAGAATGAATATACACGCGATGAGAAAACCGGAGGCTTCGGGTTCCGTGAGAAAAGAGGCAAAGGTCGGTTACAAGGATCTTGTTTTTACCGGTGACAACTCCGAAAACATCCGGAAGGTCATGGGCCTGTATAAGAACGTGCTTATTTGCGGGATCAAGGGTGTGGGGAAGATTACCAGGACAGTTACGGCCGTGAGGGAAAATACCAACGTGTATTATGCCGGGAACCCTCTTGATTATGAAGGCAAGAGGCGGCCGGGAAGTTATGAAAAGTATCTCTCGTATATCCATTCTCTCAAAGATGACATCACGATTGTCGAAGACATCGCCAGGTTATTCAGAATTAAGAGCGATATCGTACTTATTATCGACGAAATTTACGGCAGGAGCGACACCCAGCTCGAACGGATAAGCAGGCTGATGGACATGGAGAATATTCAGATTTTTCAGATAGTGGGATGCCTGAAGAATATGGGATGGCTGATCGGTAAGGTGGATATCATCCTTGAATTGCACCATGACGGAGCATTCGTTGTGGACAAGGAAATGGCCAAGGCCATATGTGAGATATTCGGAAAGAAGACTCACCGGAGCCAGTAACCGGAAAGACTATACACCTTATAACTTCCGCAGTAATCTGCCCGCTGCGGCTTGTCAAAAAATAACGGAAAGAAAACGGACTATCTGCAGTAAAACACCCTGGACATCCGGCCGGACCGGTTCCGGAGCCCTGCGTCTGAAGCCAGCGCAGGTCTCAACTTTCTTCCTGCTGCGACGCCGGCTCGGGGGAAAACCGCCAGAAGGTATTCTTGCCGCTTTTCGCGCGGTACATGGCGGCATCGGCTTTTCTCAGCATTGCTTCGGAGTCGGTGGCGTCAAAGGGATAGAGGCTGATGCCGACGCTGGCTCCTATGACACACTCCAGCCCGGAAATGTGGAAAGGCTGCTTTAGCGATTCGCCTATTTTCTCCGCAACTCCTTCCGCATCACGGGCATCTCTCTTCGCATAAATCGGACCGCTCGCAGAATATGTCTTCGCATTCATTCCCCACGGATTCCGCGAAGGAATAGCCGGTGATTCTTTCCGCGGCGGAGTTGGCGTAAAGTATCTCCATCCCGCGGTCGATCACATAGACCGCCTCGCCCGTGCTTTCGAGAATCGATTCGTGCAGGTGGCTGAATTTCATACTTGATACTCTTTTCTTCAGACTTGCGGGAAAAAAGGACGGGAAGTCATCTCAGCAGCCCCGTGAGTTCCTTGTCAGCCAGGAAGGCACGGGCAGCCCCTTCTGTCTCATTTTTTGTACTATTTTCTCTCTCACGGAGGGATTTACTCCCCCTCACAATAACTTTCTGTAACCCATTCGCAGAGTTACTGCCGCATAAACGTAAATGGCCAGGACCGCAATAATGACGAGAAAAACAATCTTCACACTTCTAATATAACATGTCCAACCTACTTTATCCATGATCGGAAGGAGAGGTGGAGACTGCACCTCAATGGCCGTAGTGACCGAGGGCTCGGGCACATCAACGGACGATTGGACGGGGTGAAGAGGCTCGATGGAAGAGCTTGCTACGGAACGGGTTTCAGCTTCGGAAAGAGAGGACAGATTAGGCCCCTGGAGAAGTGTGCAAAATGCCTGACACTGTCTGAGGCGGGCCGGCAAGATTTGAAGGACAGGGCATGGATGCGTTAGTAACCTTTTCCGTCAGGTGAGTTTTGACCGGAGCCTTCGGGAAGCCGAACAGACCTGAGAAGGCAAGGAGTGAAACAGTGAATAACGAAGAGCCCGTATTGGGACCCGTAGAGATAAAATGTTGCGATACGGCATGACGGATCAGATATAATTCTGGACCAGCGCAAGCTGTTTTTTCCAGGTACTTTCCCCCCGCAGACCGCCATTTTCCTGTCCTGTTTTCTTCCTTATCTTCAGTTCCATCGAGCCCACGGACGTCTTTACCAGCCTGAGCAGTTCGACCTGGTCACTGAGTTC
Organism: Candidatus Sulfobium sp.; assembly: GCA_037381085.1. Classification (GTDB taxonomy): domain Bacteria; phylum Nitrospirota; class Thermodesulfovibrionia; order Thermodesulfovibrionales; family UBA6898; genus JARRRD01. The sequence continues at coordinate 4,057 of JARRRD010000104.1, read as the reverse complement.
CATGCCGGCCAGTTCTGCGCAGAGCCTGAAATCCTTACCCTTGAAAAAGGTGATGCAATCCTCCCGGTAATTCTCATTCCACAGATCTTCAATTGACTGCAGGATGATACCTTCGGCAAGCTTCTTCAAACTCATACCCATGGTCCATCTCCTTTCCCCGTTTGGGGGATGTAAAAGGCTGCCGTATTCATAAGACCTGATTGCATACCAAGTCCGCGGGTTGTCTGTCCGACTCAAATTCCCTTATTGTGTGGATCAAACGCTGCGGGATAAAAGGCTTCGAAATCCAACTGTTTACTCCGACTTGCTCCCCTTCCCGTTTCTTATATTCCTGAAAATCGGATGTCAACATGATGATAGGCACATACTGGTGCTCGGGGTCGGTGCGGAGTTCCCTCGCCAGCTCAATGCCGTCCATCTGGGGCATGCGGAGGTCAGTGATTACCAGATTGACGGAGGCTTCCCTGACTTTGTCCAGGGCATCCTTCCCGTTTACTGCTTCAACTACCGAATAACCTGCGGACCTCAATATCAACGAAAGTAGCTGTCTTATCAAAGTGTCGTCATCGACGATCAGTATCTTATTTTTCATATTTCGGTTTCCCCGTTCTGTTATTGCATGACGCCGTTGAATCTACTCGTCGGCCCTGCCGCTCTCCGCATGTTCCTTGTATATATCGCAGCTTGCATAGTTGCCGCCGCAATAACGTATTGTGGCCTCGGTATGCAGGCTGCTCGTACTGGCACAATAACATTCATCGAAAGGCGTCAAAATGAAAGGACAAAGCATTCTGCCTTCTGGCTGTTGCAACATTCCTGGCTCCATTCTGGTTATTGTTTCTTCAACGATCACTTTTTTCTCTCCCGGCCTCCATATTGATAATCATACTTCAATGTCGACCGATTAAATGGTTATCAAGAAATGTGCCCGTAATTGAAGCCGGGAGGTAATTTATATTTTCTTTTTATTGTAGATAGTTAAGAGATTCGCGGGGATTTTTTGGCGCAGAAAAAGTGTGGCAGTATACACATATGGACGCCACACTTATGTGGCATGCCACAGTCTCTGGTTCCACACCCCTGCCCAGATCGGATGGAAAACCGGCAAGCCGGCAAGGGGAAACGGATCGTTTTACCGATCGGCCATGAGGTTGTGCTTTTCCATTTTCCTGTAGAGGGTCTTCCTGTCTATGCCCAGCAGTCTCGCGGCCTTTGCCTTGTTCCCGCCGGTCTTTTCGAGCGCACGGAAGATTTCTCCCGCCTCGTCCCTGTTCTCCCGCGCTGCCCCTGACATTTTCGCTTCAGGAGAACTCTTGATATTCCCCGGCAGGTGGTCAACGGTGATGATGTTCTGGCGGCAGAGGATAAAGGCATGCTCGATGGTGTGTTCCAATTCCCTGACATTGCCCGGCCACCGGTAGTCCATGAAGATTTTCTGAACATCCCCCGATATACCGGTGATCTCCTTGTTGAACTTCTTGTTGAATTTTCTCAGGAAGTGGTCTGTAAGCAGAGGTATGTCTTCCAGCCGGTCCCTGACTGCGGGAAGGCGTATTTCTACCACTTTCAGCCGGTAATAAAGGTCCTCTCTGAACTCGCCGCGCCTCACCTTTTCGGCGAGGTCCTGATTTGTTGCAGCTATTACTCTTACATCCACGCGGACAGGGGTCGAATCTCCGACCCTTTCGAATTCCATTTCCTGAAGGACCCTGAGCAGGCGAAGCTGTGTCCTCTGGGAGATGTCCCCTATCTCGTCTAGAAAGATCGTGCCGCCGTTCGCTTTCTGGAACCGGCCCGCCTTGTCGGTGATGGCGCCGGTGAAGGCCCCCTTGACGTGCCCGAACAGTTCGCTTTCAAGCAGGTTTTCCGACAGCGCGGCACAATTCACCTTTACAAGAGGTTTGTCGCTCCTCACCCCGCGATAGTGCAGGGCCTCGGCCACCAGTTCCTTACCGGTCCCGCTTTCACCGGCTATGAGAACGGTGGTCTGTACGTCGGCGAGGCTTTCTATAAGTGAATAGATCTCCTGCATCTTCCAGTCACTGCCTACGATGTTGTGAAATTGCCGGCGCTCTTTCAGGTCCCTCTCCAGGTCCGCCAGACGGGTTTCGTCCCTGACGACAATTACGACACCGGAAAAGACGCCCTGGTGGTCGAGCAGGGGAGAAGTGGAGAGCGTTACGACCCGTCCGGGGCTGCTTTTATGCCCGCATTCGAGGCGAAAGACCTCAACGGGTCGCTTGGTTTCGATTGTTTCGCCGAGGGCCTCGAGACAATTCTTACTGCAGTCCGCCGGAACGGTCCCGAATGATTGTCCGATCGTTTCGCGCGACAGGCCGCAGATCTTCGATGCGGCAGCGTTGATTTCCATTACCGTCGTGTCCCTGTCGACGGTAATGATAGCATCTTTCACACTCCTGAAAATAGCTTCCAGGTTTGAACGGTATCTCTCCTTCTCTTCGGTTATGGCCTTATGTTTGAGTGCCATGGCGGCGACCCGCAGCAGGGTCTCCTGACGCAAGGGCTTCGGGATGTAATCGAAGGCACCCAGCCGCACCGCATCGGACGCACTCTCGACGTTAGGGTCCCCCGTGATCATGACTACGGGACAGTCCAGATTTCTTGACCTCAACTCCCGGAAGACGTCGATACCGGTCTTGCCCCCGGGCAGGACCACGTCCGCGAATACCAAATCGAAGTCCGCATCGTTAAGACAGCCAACCGCCTCGTTATAGTCTCTGGCCGTATCCACCGAATATCCTTCGTCCAGGAGAAAACTCTCAAATGTATATCTGATGCTTTCTTCGTCGTCGATAACAAGGATTCTATGCTTTTTTTCCACCTGCTCCTCCTGCCGGAAGTTCTACCACGATCCTGGTGTATTCTCCTTCCGTGCTCTCGATGATCAGCCTGCCGCTGTGGTCTCTGACAAGCCCGTGGCTGATGCTTAACCCCAAGCCGGTGCCCTGACCGGCTGGTTTGGTCGAAAAGAAGGGGTTCATTACCTTATCCAATATATTAGGCGGTATGCCGGTTCCGTGGTCGCAGAAAGTGAGCCGCACGTAAGTCAAGTCGTCGACTCTGATGCTTTCACCGGCGATCTCCATGATCTTATTTTTGTCAGCCGCCGGATACTTCCGGTTGAGAGCGTATCTCGCATTGCTTATGATGTTCAGGAATACCTGTTGAATCTGCTGCGGGTTGGCCATGATTTTCGGCAGCTCGGACGGGAAATCCATCTTCAGCTCGATGCCGTCTTTTCGGAACTGCGCCTCGCACAGCGTGAGAGATTCGAACAGTATGACCTGCAGACTGCTGGGTACCTTTTCTTCCTTCCGTTCGCGGGCAAAGGAAAGAAGACTTCTCACTATTCCGGCGATCCTGTCGCCCTCTCTTATGATCCTGCCCGCAATTTCGGCTTCCTTGCTGCCCGGCCGGCTCCTGTTGGCGAATATCTGGGCGTAATTGATGATGCCGTTTATAGGATTATTGATTTCATGGGCAACGCCCGCCGCCAGTTCGCCAAGCGAGGCGAGATGGCCCGCCCTCATCGCCTCCGCCTCAAGGTTGACCTTTTCCGTTACGTCGGCGACTATGAGGATTACGTTGTTTACCTTACCGTCATCATCTTTAATAGGGAATGCCCGTGAGTCGAGCAGCCGGTTGCCGACGGTTGTCCTCTTCGAACCCTCGGGACTGCCCGTGTGAAAGCTCCTAACCGCATGGCAATCGTCGCAGACAGCGGAGCTGTTGTGCCATATTTCATAGCAATAACGTCCGGTCAATTTCGATACCTCTTTGCCGAAGGCCTTTTCCGCCCCTTCGTTTGCCCACATCACTTTCAGATCGGGCGACAGCAGCAGGAGGGTGTCCGGGATGGCATCCAGGAGTGTATGGAATTCCTGGGAAAGGTTCTTGTACCTGCCCTCGCTCTCCTTTAATGTTTCCTCCGCTTTCTTCCTGGATGCGATATCCTGAGTCTGGTGCTGGTCTGCCGTCTTGAGCTCGGATGTCCGCTGGTAAACCTTATCCTCAAGATGCTCACGGTGTATTTTCA
>JARRRD010000103.1:0-6268 GCA_037381085.1 Candidatus Sulfobium sp. | reverse complement strand
GAGAGCCCAGAGATATTCAGGCCATAAGAACGTCTTTCGCGGGCCAAAGCAACATGTGGACAAATAGTTCCCCCGCATTCGGCATGAACCTGCTTTCCACGAAGAAAGGCAAAATAAATAAATAGAATCAGGAGGGAAAAATGGTCGGGGCGAAAGGATTTGAACCTTCGACTCCACGGTCCCGAACCGTGTGCGCTACCAGGCTGCGCTACGCCCCGTATATGGATAATAATTTCACGGGGCACTGCATGTCAAGTTATCTGGCCGGCTGTTCCGTCATGTCATTGTCGGCACAATGACATCAGGTATAATATGAACGTCCGGGATGAGCGGCGACGAAATATGGATTGAAACCATGAATACATTTGACACCTTAAAAATACTGAGGATCAAAGATGGTTCCGCGGAGGAGATCGAGGATATCGTCGCCGTCGAAAAAAAGGTGAGGATCTCGGTTAACGGCAGGCACGCCCTCAGCCTTTACTGCACCCCGATGATGGTCCGTGAGTTCGTAGTCGGGGTCATCCACAACGAGGGACTGATAAACGGGGAGTGGTGTGCGGAAAGGATCAGTATAGAGTATGGCGAGGAGATCGTTGTGGACGTCCCTTCATCGGGCTCGCTCAGGGAGGGAGAGAAGGTCATCACCTCCGGCTGCGCCGGGGGCGTGAGTCTGAGCGCGGAGCCTCCCGGGGAAATATCGGACGACAGCTCCTTTAAAGCCGAGACTGTCAGAAACATCTTCGGGGAGTTTCAGAAAAAATCGGAAGGATACAGGGCCACCGGTGGTGTCCACAGCGCGGCCCTGACGGACGGAAGCCATGTCCTCGCCTTTGCCGAAGACATCGGCAGACACAACGCCGTCGACAAGGTAATAGGCTACTGTCTCCTGGAGAATATCCCATTCGAGGGGAGGATCATGCTGGCCAGCGGACGGCTCTCCTCGGAGATAGTCTCGAAGTGCGCACGCTGCCGGATCCCCGTGGTTGTCAGCAGGGCCGCACCGACAAGCCTCGCGGTGGAAATTGCCAGGTCGAAGGACCTGACGCTCATCGGTTTCGTACGCGGGAACAGGATGAACGTGTATGCCGGCAGGCAGAGGATTATTCTATAAATCCAGGATCTTGCGCCTCAGGATCGCGATCTCGAAGCTGATGGACGCCATGGCGATGAGAGTGCTGATAAAGTTGAGCCCGGCATCAAGGACGGAGCTGTTTCCGTTGTCGGCGTAAAGAAGACCGATAATCTTTTCCCTGATCAGTATGGGAAATACAAGACAGTCCTGCGGCGCGCCGGAGAGAAGAGATATGAGGGGCTCGTTGTCCGTTACCTTCAGAAGGGGTCCCCTGTAATAGCTCTTTCTCCTGATGACGTCGGAAAAAACCGAATTATGGCCCACTGCCATTTCGGCATTGTCCACATTCATACCCCTCGATTTCCAGCCGGTCGCCCTGTCACCCTTGATAATGAAAACGGCGGTACGCTTGGCGATCTTGCCGGAATGGCTCAGAAGAAGCCCTATTATCTCCTCTTTTCCCTTTGCATCGGCAAACTCCTCCTTGACCTTCCTCAGCTGTTCTTCGGTTTTGTCCTTTGTCGGTTCCTTCTCCCCCTCTTTGCCAAACACGCTGATGTACCTCAAGTCCCTTTTTATGCCGTAATATTTTTCCAGGACGTAGAGCAGTCTCAGTTCCGTAATGGCGTGAGGTATGATGTCAAATCCCGTTACGAACCTCAGCTCGTCGACTTGGGTCATAGATCTCGGGTCCATCATCGCCACGTACAGCCTGTTGCGGTCCTTTCTGAAGGGTACGACCTGATATTTTTCCGCCGTTTCACGGCTCAGGCAGGAGATAGTTTCATCATCAACGGAAGAGAGCTGTCTGACATCGACGGCAGGCACCTTGAAGTGCCGGCTCAAAAAAGAGAGAAGGTCCCTTTCGGTCATTATGCCCAGCTCGACGATGTTTGTTCCAAGCCTGCCACCGAAGATGACCTGCCTCTCCAGTGCAAGCTTCAGATGCTTCTGCGTTATGAGGCTGTCTTTGACAAGGGCTTCTCCGAGTTTCAGGGCCTTCATTTGAGCCCGTATTTCTGCAGTCTGTGCCGGAAGGAACGAAAAGTGAGGTTCAGGAGTCTTGCCGCTTCGGTTTTCACTCCCTGCGACTTGTCAAGGGCCTTGAGAAGATAGTCTTTTTCAATGTCCTCCATTAACCTTTCAAGGTCGAAACCGCTGTCTATTTCCGGCAGGCCCCCGATCTGCTCAGGCGTCCCCTTGATTTCGTCCGGTACGTCATCGGGCATGATCATCTCTCTGTCTGAGAGAAGGACCATGCGCTCGACCATGTTTTCCAGTTCACGCACGTTCCCTTTCCAGGTATGGGCCATAAGAAGCTGTAGCGCCTCGGGTGAAACTTTCTTTGAATTACCGGAGAATTTGACAAGGAAATGTTCAAGCAGAAGAGGTATGTCCTCCTTTCTTTCCCGCAGGGGAGTGACATTGATCGGGATGACGTTGAGCCTGTAGTAAAGGTCTTCCCTGAAACCTCCCGAGGCGACTTCTTCAACAATATTCCTGTTTGTTGCACAGATGACCCGCACGTCGACCTTGATGTCCGCGGTCCCCCCGACCCTTCTGAAGGTCCCGTTCTCGATGACCCTCAGCAATTTCGACTGCAGGGCCAACGGCATCTCGCCGATCTCATCGAGGAAGAAACTTCCGCCGTTGGCCACCTCCAGCAGACCCGCCTTGCTGTGCACTGCCCCCGTAAAGGACCCTCTGACATGCCCGAACATCTCCGATTCAAGGAGCCCCTCGGGGAAGGTCGCACAATTGATGGTGACAAAGTTCTTGCCCTTTCTCGGGCTCAGGTTGTGGAGGGCCGACGCCACGAGTTCCTTCCCCGTCCCGCTTTCGCCCGTGATGAGGACGGTGGAGTTGCTCTGGGCAACGCGCGGGATAAGCTTGAAGAGTTCCTGCATCCTGGTGCTCTTTCCTATGATATTTTCAAGCCTGAAAGACGTCTGGAATTTCTCGCGCAGGAGAGAGAGTTCATCGCTCAGTTTCTTCTTCTCGAAGGCCTTGTTGACTATCAGTCTTATTTCGTCTATCTTGAACGGTTTGTTGATGTAATCATAAGCCCCTTTTTTCATCGCATCGATGGCCGCTTCGGTCGTGCCGAAGGCCGTCACCATGATGACGATCGTTTCCGGTACTACCTCTTTCACCAGCTTCAGTACCTCGAAGCCGTCGGCCTGGGGCATCTTGATGTCCGTGATTACCAGATCGAAAATGTTGTTCCTGATCGCCTCCATGCCTTCCAGCCCGTCCAGGGCGGCGGAGACGTCGTAGCCTTCCTCTTCGAGAAGTATCTTCAGTACCTCTCGCATGCTCCTCTCGTCTTCAATGACGAGTATTCTCCCCTTTGAGTTTTCCATTTGCCCCGTGTAGTATAATCTCAAAGACCGTCTTAATTCCAGGGATGCTCTTCACGGTGAGCCGGCCGTCATGCTCCTCCACGATCCGGTAGGCGATCGACAGTCCGAGTCCCGTTCCCCTGTCTTTTGTGGTAAAGAAAGGGTAGAAGATTCTCTCCGCAGCGGAAGGATCTATGCCGACTCCGGTGTCGGAGAAGGCGACCCTGACGTAGCCTGAGGCGCTGCCTGTCGATACCGTAAGTTCACCGCCGTCCTTCATTGCCTCGATGGCGTTTACACCGAGATTCCAGAATACCTGTCTCATCTTCTGGGGGTCGGCGAAAGCAAAGAGAGAGCCGTCAAAATCCCTCTTTATGGAGATGTTGCCCCTGTTCTGTTCTATGTTTTCGAGGAGCGAGAGGGTTTCATCGAGGAGCAGGTGAAGGTCGATTTCCTTCAGGTCCGGAGACCGGGAGCTGGAGTAAGTGAGAAAATCCGATATGATGCCGTTCAGCCGCTCCATTTCATTCAGGGCGATACTCATGAGCTGGTCCCTGTGTTTAGACGGGATCTTGTTGTCCCTCAGCATCTCTATCGATCCCCTCATGGAAGCAAGCGGGTTTCTGATTTCGTGTGCGATGTTCATCGACAGTTCGCCTATGGCGGCCCACTTCTCCTTCGCCTTGATTTCGGTTTCGAGCTGTTTAATCTGGGTCAGGTCCTGGAAGACGCCGATAAAACCCGTCTGCCTGTCACTCATGTCTTTAAGGTCCGTGACGGTCAACCCGATAATCTTGTGTCCTCCTTCGTCCGACTCCAGTATCCCCTCGCGGCGGCCTTCCAGGAAAGGGAAAGTAAGAAAGGGCATGGCCTTCTCGATCCTTGAGCCTATCACGGCCTCTCTGTGTATCCCGGTTATCTTTTCGGCGGCCCGGTTGAAGATAAGGACGTCGCCGTTCAGCCCTGTCGTAAACAGTCCGCTCGGCAGGCTCTCTATCACCTTGACGTTGAAGAATTCGAGGTCTCTGAGGTTGGAGGATTTCTTGTCGAGTTCCCGCTTGGTCCTCTCAAGACTGGAGGAAAGGTATCCGCTGAGATAGGCGGTTACATAGAGCGCAAGTATATGTATGAATATGTTGTACAGGAACTCCTTTTCGGGAATGGAAGAGTCATAGTGGAGGGGCAGCAGCCCGTAAAACTGCAGGTCCAGCAGGGCGCCGTAAAGGATACTGCCGAGACTGGCGGTGACATATCCCGCCTTCTTGTTCAGAATGATGCTCGAAGACAGGACGGTGAGGATCAGCATAAAGGAGAACCAGCTTTCTATTCCCCCGGTGATGTAGATCAGACAGATTTCCGACAGTACGTCCAGGATCAACTGGACATAGGTGAAAAGGAAAAGATTGTTCAGCCGCCCGATCAGAAGGGAGTAAGTGATGGTGAGAAAGTACTGGGAGATTATGAAGATGGAGATGGCCCTTGCGTGGGCATAAATGTATTCGACCTTGAACAGATAAGAGGAACCGAGGAGGAGCGTAACAAACAAGGCCCTGAAACTTATCAGGGCCTTAAGTCGGGGAATCAGGACATTTCTTTCCGCCATTTAATCTAATGGATAAGGGTGATGAGACGGAAGATCGGAAGGTACATCGCAACAACGATAAACCCTACGGACCCTCCGAGAAAGACCATGAGCATCGGCTCCATCATCGACGTGAGGTTAGCAACGGCGTTGTCAACTTCATCGTCGTAAAAATCCGCTATCTTGCCCAGCATCGTATCAAGGGCACCTGTTGATTCACCTACGGCGATCATGTGAGTCACCATGGGGGGAAATACCTTAGACTTCATAAGCGGCTCGGCCAGGGTCTTGCCTTCGGAGACCGCCGACCGCACGTCCATGACGGAATATTCGACCACCTTATTGCCGGCGGTTTTTGCGGTGATTTCAAGACCGTCGAGTATAGGTACCCCGCTGCCTATCAGGGTGCTCAGAGTTCGCGTGAATTTCGCGATGGCAACCTTTCTCAGGAGGGTGCCGAAAATGGGAAGTTTGAGGAGGATCGCATCGGTAGCAAGCAGTCCCCGCCGGGTCTTTCTTATCTGGGCGATACCCACGAAGAAACCGACAATGCATACAAGCACGATGAGGCCGCCTATGCCGGCGATGAAATGACTTATCTTCATTACTATTTGGGTGGGAAGTGGAAGGACCCCCCCAAGCGTAGTGAACATCTTCGCAAAGGTGGGGACCACGAATATCATTATGATCGCAATGACCAGTACGGCGACGGTCGAAACCACGACGGGATATACCATGGCCCCTTTGACCTTTTTCTTCAGCTTCATCGACTTTTCGATGTAAGCGGCAAGCCTGTTCAGTATGGTGTCGAGTATACCCCCCGACTCGCCCGCCGCGACCATGTTCGCGTAAAGTTCAGTGAATGACTTCGGATGTTTCCTGAGTGCGTCCGCATATGTCGAGCCCGATTCCACATCGGACTTGATCGCCGCCAGTGTCTTGCCCAGGAACTTGTTTTCCACCTGGGTCGACAAAATCTCCAGGGCCTGGACCAGCGGCAGCCCCGCGTCAATCATGGTTGCAAACTGCCTCGTGAAAATGACAATGTCCTTGTCCTTGACGCCGCCGCCCATGGTCAGTCCGCTGAAGAGAGGCTTCTTTTCCTTTGCCTTGACGATTGTGGCGTTGATGTTGCGCTTCCTTAACTGTGAAATGACCTCTTCTCTCGAATTGGCGGTTATCTCGCCCGATTCGATGTCCCCCCTGACTGTTTTGCCCGACCATTCAAAGACATTAGCCATAATGTCCATTACCTCCTGCGGCCAGCGG
>JARRRD010000102.1:0-11436 GCA_037381085.1 Candidatus Sulfobium sp. | reverse complement strand
CACCTTCCAACGGACCAAAGGTCTATGACCAAGAGAAACGTTAACAGGCTGTTAATAATTCTCCTCATCATCGGGGGGATCTTCCTTTTTAAATTCCTCAACCTGGGAGATTATTTCAGCATCGCCTATATCAAGGCGTCTAGGGAAAGGTTTGAAGCCCTTTACTCCGCCCACCGTTTTTCAGTAATCGCCGCTTTCATGGCTGTCTATATCCTGGTCACGGCACTTTCACTGCCCGGCGCCGCGGTGCTCACCCTCGCCGGGGGGGCTCTGTTCGGCCTGTGGGCGGGAACGGTTATCGTGTCTTTTGCAAGCAGCATCGGAGCCACCCTCGCCTGTCTTGTAGCCCGGTTTGTCCTGAGGGACTGGGTGCAGCACAGATTCGGGGAGAAACTGAAACGGGTGAACGGGGGCATCGAGAAAGAGGGCGCCTTTTATCTCTTTACTCTCAGGCTTGTCCCTGTTTTTCCCTTCTGGCTTATAAACCTTGTGATGGGCCTCACGAGGATGCCCCTGCGCACCTTTTACTGGGTATCGCAGCTCGGAATGATCCCGGGCACTATCGTGTATGTCAATGCCGGCAAGGAGCTGGGGAAGATCCAGTCCCTTTCGGGAATCTTTTCCCCCGGGCTGATCATTTCTTTTGCGCTCCTCGGGATATTTCCCATCGCGGCCAGGAAAACGCTCACCCTGCTGAGATCGAAAAAAAGCGGGAAGGCATGATATTATTTCAGCTTAGGAGGCGGAATGGCAGACTATGATTTTGATATAGGGATTCTGGGCGGCGGGGCGGCCGGCCTTACCGTTGCGGCCGGTGCCGCGCGGTTCGGCGCCAGGACTCTGCTCATCGAAAAATGGAAAGAACTCGGCGGCGACTGCCTGCACTTCGGCTGCGTCCCCAGCAAGACCCTTATCAGGACCGCACGCGTCTACCACATGATGAAGAATGCGGAGAAGTTCGGCCTTCCCCGCGTCGCGCCGAAGCCTGTCGATTACAGGGAGGTGGCGAAGAGAATACAGTACGTTATCGGCCTGATACAGAAGCATGATTCAAAGGAGCGTTTCTGCGGGCTGGGGGTTAAGGTGGAATTCGGCGACGGCTGTTTCGTCGATGAGCATTCCGTCAGGGTGAACGGCAAGACCTATTCCGCAAAAAGCTGGGTCATCTCCTCCGGCTCTTCTCCTTCCGTGCCGCCGATAGAGGGTCTCGACGAGACCCCCTATATTACCAACAGGGAGATATTTTCTCTCGATAGTCTGCCGCAATCCATGATCACGATCGGCGCCGGTCCGATAGCGATCGAGATGGCGCAGGCATTCAGCAGGCTGGGCACCAAGGTCATACTCATCGAGCGCGGGGACCAGATCCTCAACAAGGAGGACAGGGACATGGCCGACCGGATCATGAATGTCCTCGCAGGAGAAGGGATGTCGTTTTACCTCGATTCAACCACTCTCAGTACGCGGGACCTCGGCAGTCTGAAAGAAGTAGTCATCAGAAACGGCGAAGGCAGGGTTGTCAGTCTGAAGGCCGAGGCCATCCTGGTGGCGACCGGGAGGAAGCCCAACATTGAAAATTTCGGATTGAAGGCCATCTCTGTGGACTGCGACAGACACGGTCTGAAGGTCGACAACCGCCTGAGGACCAACCTTAAGCACATATACGGCGCCGGCGACGTCACCGGGAAATATCTTTTTACCCATGCGGCCGGGTACGAAGGGAGTGTGGTACTGAGCAACGCGATTCTGCGTCTGCCGAAAAAGACCGACTATAACCATTTTCCCTGGTGTACATTTGCAGACCCCGAACTCGCAAGCATCGGCATGAACGAGCAGGCTGCTAAGGCTGCCGGCATTGAATATTCGGTCTGGACTGAGGAATTCCGGTCCAACGACAGGAGCCTTGCCGAAGGCGAGGAGGTTGGAAAGATAAAACTCCTGCTCGACAGAAAAGAGAAGCCCCTTGGGGTCCAGATCCTCGGTCCTCATGCAGGGGAACTCATAGGCGAGTGGATTGCGATGATGGAAGGCGGGACAAGGCTTTCCACGCTTGCGTCCGCAGTCCATCCATACCCCACGCTAGGGGAGATCAACAAAAAGGTCGTGGGAAATTTCTTTTCGGGAAAGATCTTTTCGGAGAAGGTTAAGAAGGCCCTGAAGTTTTTCTTCAGCCTGAAAGGCAGGGCCTGTGAGTCGGCAGCCAAAGAGGACTGATAATTGATCTAACGTCGCACAGGAGGAGGGCGGGCATGCATAAAAAGCCCATATATGGCGGCAGGATTTATCCTGATCACGGAAACCGCAGACATAACGTCAGATTATTTTGTGCATGAGGTTTTCGGCAACCCCTGTGTAAATTGCGGAGCCGCGCAAAATATGGATCTTTTTCTGCACACCCGCCCTCCTCTGTCAGAATTAGTAAAATACAACGATAAGGTCGGATCTGATTAAAGTAAAGGAGGCGGAATAATGGCGGATGAATTTAAGAATGTGACGGTCGTCAAGAAGGCCAATGTTTATTTTGACGGCAATGTGACGAGCAGGACGGTCCTCTTCCAGGATGGATCGAAGAAAACGCTGGGCATCATGCAGCCGGGCGAATATGAGTTCAGCACCACCGACAGGGAACTCATGGAGATCATGAGCGGAGAGTTGTCGGTGCTCCTTCCGGGAGAGAGCGACTGGAAGGAGATAAAGGCGGGCGAATCCTTCGAGGCGGAGGGGAATTCGAAGTTCACAATGAAAGTCAAGACACTTACCGACTACTGCTGTTCTTTCATGGGCTGAGAAATGCGGAGTGTTTGCAAAACAGCACAGAAGGGACACCGAAAAAGTCTTGTAATGACGACATGATTCTATTTATCTCCACATAAATGCGGACTTGGCGTTCAGTGACTTTAGGAAGAGGCTGGCTGGCCATTCCATAGGACTGCGAGGTGTCGCTACAAGACATTTTTCAGCACCCCTTCCGTGCATTTGGAGTATTTTTGCCGAGTATTTTTCAACTGAAAAGGTAACATCTCGTGACTTTTGTGCTTCTTGTGGCTTTGTTTCTATTCAAGGATGGAGTTTTCACCAGGTCAGAATAGTTCCTTCCTGTTCAACCCGCTGTTCCTGTGAGATAATAAAAATAACGACGGTTTAAAGGAGACCTTGATGCTGCATGTGCCGGGTCCCAGTTACAGCATAACCATAAGAATAGAGATGGAAAACCGGGTAGGCATGTTCGCCCAGGTTGCAATGGCGATCGGAAAGGCGGGAGGCGACCTCGGCGCAGTCGACATCATACGTGCCGAACCCGGGAAGGTCGTAAGGGTCGTCACAGTCAACGCCAGGGATGAAGCGCACGAAAAGGAGATAGTGAAGGCCGTAAGAGAGCTGGAGGGCGTGCGGGTCCTCAGGGTCATGGACCGTACCTTTTCGGTCCACGAGGGCGGGAAGATCGAGATACACAACAAGATCCCCCTCAGGGACCGCAACGACCTTTCGAAGGTATACACGCCCGGAGTGGCCAGGGTCTGTATGGACATACATGAAAACAGGGAGCACGCCTACCGGTATACCATAAAAGCCAACTCCGTGGCGGTGATTACCGACGGGACGGCAGTGCTCGGTCTGGGGGACATCGGCCCCGAGGCAGCCATGCCGGTGATGGAAGGCAAGGCCATGATATTCAAGGAGTTTGCAGATATCAACGCCTTCCCGATCGCCCTGGCGACCACTGAGCCCGATGAGATCATACGCACCGTTGAAAACATATCCGTCCCCTTCGGCGGAATAAACCTCGAAGACATATCTGCGCCGCGATGTTTCGGGATCGAGGCGGAGCTCAGGCAACGGCTTAACATTCCGGTGATACACGACGACCAGCACGGGACGGCGATAGTCGTACTTGCCGCCCTCATCAATGTTGCGAGGCTCATGAAAAGTGATGTGAGGAAATTCCGCATTGTAATATCGGGAGCCGGCGCTGCCGGTACGGCGAACGCCCTGATGCTCTCCGCTTACGGGGTGGAGGACATTGTTGTCTGCGACAGCCAGGGCGTTATCTACGACGGCAGGAGACGCCATATGAACCCTTACAAGAAGATGCTGGCGGGCAGGACGAACCCGAGGAGGATAAGAGGCACCATATCGGACGCGATGAAGGGCGCCGATGTCTTTATAGGACTTTCCGTTCCCGAAATCATAACCCCTGACGACATCATGCTCATGTCGGGCCAGCCGGCAGTATTTGCCCTCGCCAATCCCGACCCGGAGATCTGTCCGGAGGATGCGCTTCCGCTGGTCAGGGTCCTGGCCACCGGCAGGTCGGACTACCCGAACCAGATCAACAATATGCTCGGCTTTCCCGGCATATTCAGGGGTCTCCTGGATGCGCGGGCCAAAGGCGTGAACGAGGAGATCAAGTTCGCCGCAGCCGAGGCCATCGCCCATACAGTCAAGGACGATGAACTGCACGAGGATTACATAGTGCCGAGTATATTCGACAGGAGCGTAGTTTCATCCGTTGCACATGCAGTGGAGGAAGTGGCAAGACGTACAGGACTTGCGCGTCACTGAGAAAACGGGCTGCAAGCGTCAAGCCTGCAAGCCTGAGAGATCACAAAGGCAGAATGACAGCACTTTCAGCGAATGGTTAATTCACGGACAGATTCTATTTAAGTCGCAGGCTTGACCAGCGGAAACACCTTTTCTTTGATCCCGGCCAGGGCTGTGTCGACCTCGTCCCTCATCATCTCTCTCCTCGCCCCTTCTTCCCGGTGCTTCTCGTCCCGGAGCCTCCCTCTCCTGAAACCATCGAGTGGATACTTTTCGAGGAACGCCTCAGGCAGATCATCGGACAGATCGATACTGTTCATGAGCGCCCAGGCAAGGGTCCAGGCCCTGGCCACGTTCGTTATCTCGTATCCTCCTCCCCCGAGGGCGATCCACCCGGGGGAGAGCTCTTTCATCTTCCTCACGACCTCGCAAAAACCGTTTGTCGTATAGTTCAGGTGAGTGAGCGGGTCCGTGATGAACGAGTCTACGCCGAGCTGGCCGACGACGATGTCCGGCCTGAACTTCTCCATCAGCGGGGGAACGACCTCGTTGAAGGCATGAACAAAAAGATCGTCGTCGGAGGAAGGGGGCATGGGGACATTCACGGCATATCCTTTCCCTTCTCCTTCGCCCGTCTCGCTTTCGAACCCGGAGCCGGGGAAGAGGTAACGGCCGGATTCGTGGAACGATATAGTAAGCACCTTGTCCGTACGGTAGAAAGCCGCCTGCACACCGTCGCCGTGGTGCGCGTCTATATCGATATAGACCACCCTTCTTCCCTTTCTCAGGAGAGAGGAGATGACGATCACAGGGTCATTGATGTAGCAGAACCCTGAAGCCCTGGAAGCCAGCGCATGGTGGAGACCCCCGGAGATGTTGAAGGCGATCCGGACCTCGCCGCTGTCGACAAGCTCCGCGGCCTGAAGCGATGCGCCGGTCACTAGCCTCGACCATTCGAAGACACCTTGGAATACCGGGTTGTCTCCGAGGCCCAGGCCGTAACGCTCCTCATCCGGTATTTCCAGTCCGCCGTTTACGGACTTCAGCACATCGATGTAGTCCCTTGTGTGATAGAGGAGGAGATCTTCTTCCTCCGCCGGCTTCGCCTCGACAACACGTACGTCCGGCAGAGAGAGGAGACCGTACGCCTCCATCAGGTCGCGAGTGAGCTTCAGCCTGAAAGGCTTGAGCGGATGCCCCGCCCCATAGTCGTACTTTGCGAAGTTGTCGGAGTAAATGAAGGCGGTCTTCATGCCTTATCAGATTATAGAGGGAAAATGTTCAGAATGTAAGGCGGGAGTATCGTGCTGTAAAAGGTGGGAAAGCGCACATTGCGCTTTTCAGTCAGAAGGATGTCGTCCTGACGTCACGAGCTGCGACCCATCTGCCCGGGGTCCTGATGAACAGACGGTCATGGCGTGAAACGAGGTCTGCGAGCCGGGCAAAGCTGTCAGCCACGCTGCAATCCATGTGATACGAGCAGACACCCGTTACCGGCAGACCCTGCAAGCCCTTATCAAGCGCGTCTTCGAATTCCATGAGGGCGGGGTGGCTGCCGCAGCACTCGAAGTGCGGAGATCCTGAACCTATGAGCCCTCTGTACCCCCGAGAAAGGGCTTCTTTTGCGGCGTCCAACCATTTTTCAGCGGCGCTGACAGCGCCCGATGAACAAAAAGCCTTGCTCAAATCCGTGATCACCAGCGAGCCGGAGGCCTCCAGTTCTTCCACCGGCAGGCCTCCGCGGCTGAAATATCCTCGGATATCGTCAGGATGCTGCCACCAGCAGGCCTTGAAGAGCAGGTAGTTCTTTTTGGGTGCATCTTCTTTCTCTGTGAAAACGCCCAGCACGTGTCCGCCTCTGAATATGTCCTGAAGGATTCCATCCCCGGAATTAGTGCTCCCGGCGCCGGTCCCGCCCTCAAGGAATTGAGCGAAGCGGGAGGCCCCGATTCTCCATTCCTTTCCGATCTTGACTGCAGGCAGTCCTCCCTCACGGCACATTTTGTACACCGTATTGGTATGCATCTTGAGGATCTTTGCCACTTCTTCTACAGTGAGAAATTCCATACCCATCCTACCTCGCGTTATATTAACAGCTTTTACTTTTTAATCCAAAAGACCGAGCAAACAGCATTATTTAACATATTCTACCATATTTTAATATTTGACAACATATTCTAACATATGATAACATTTTTTTATACCAGAAGAGCCCCGGAAAGGAGGAGAAACATGGCAAAAGAGGAATTGTTGGACAAGATTCGTCAGTCTATCGTTTCGATGTCGGTTGCCAACACGGAGGCCGCCACACGGGAAGCGCTCGATGCGGGTCTGGATCCCCTGGAGATCGTCGTGAAAGGCCTGGCGGCGGGACTTACCGAGATGGGGGACATGTGGATCAGGAAGGAAAGGTTTATCAGCCACGTCCTGATGGCTGCAAAGGCCCTTGCCGCAGGACAGGCCCTGGTGGAACAGAAGATGGGCGGCGGGGAAGGGACTTACAAGGGCAAGATAGTACTGGGCACCCCGAAAGGTGATCTCCACGATATCGGGAAGAACCTGGTCGGAATGATGATGCGGGCCGGCGGCTTCAAAGTGTATGACCTCGGCGTGGATGTCGAGCCGCAGGCATTTATCGACAAGGCCAGGGAAGTGGACGCCGACATCATCGGCATGTCCCTCATCATGAGCATCTGTCTCGACAAGATGCAGGAGGTCTGCACCCTCGCGAAATCATCAGGCATCAGGGCCAAGACCCTGATCGGCGGACCTCCGACTAGCGCCAAGGTCGCGGCTGAAATAGGTGCCGATGCCTATGGCGGCTTCGATGCGCCCACTGCGGTCCGTACGGCGAAACAGCTTATCGGTATATAGGCATAAGATATCTCTGAAAAGGAGGTTTGATATGAATTCACTGGAAAGAATTGTCGCAGCGATCAAGCTCGAAAAGCCGGATCGCGTTCCCGTTACACCACTTTCCATCACGAGGTCGCTCCGGGTGGCGGGATTAAATACGGAAGAATGTCTTTATAACCCGGAAAAGATGTTGAAAGGGAAGATGGCAGGGATCGAGCGGTTCGATGACGATGCTGTTGTGGCAGGGACGGACCTGTTTGTGGAAGCCGAGAGCCTGGGTTCCACGGTCCGGGTCTACGAACACACGGCAGTAGTTGTCGATTACTTCATCAAGGACAAGAGCGACATTAAGAAGCTCAAGAAGGCGGACCCCCTCAAAAGCGGGAGAATGCCGTACGTCTGTGAGGAGATAAAGATGCTCAGGGAAAAGGTGGACAATACGAAGGTAGTCGTTCCCGTCACAGGCGGCCCTTTTACGACGGCCAGTCAGTTGTACGGTCCCGAACAACTCCTCATTGCCACGTTCGAGGACCCGAAGTGGGTGCACTCGCTTCTCCGTATCTGCACCGACCTGTCTCTGGCTTACTGGGATGAGCTGATAAAGGCCGGATCACACGCCATCGTGGCCCTGGAGCCTTTCTCTTCATGCACCATCCTTTCTCCCGAGCAGTATGAGGAATTTACCGCCCCTTATCTGAAAGAGCTCTTTACGTTTTGCTGGTCCAAGGGCGTCGTAGGCGTCAACCATACCTGCGCAGATACTTCCCTGATATGGGAACAGATGTCTGATTGCGGGGCTTTGGCCCTCCAGCTGGACCATCCCATCAGCATGAAGGAGTGCAAGGAAAAGGTGGGCAGCAGGATCTGCATCTCCGGCAACGTCCACCCCATCGATTATATGCTGTACGGCACGCCGGAGGCGGTTTACTGGAAGAGCAGAAGCGTTATAGAGGAAGCGGCCAAGGGTTCGGGTTTCATTCTGGGTTCCGGATGCGACCTGAATCCCAAGACCCCTGAGGCCAACATTCTCGCCATGGTGCAGGCGGCGAAGGATACTGTCTATAATGACGACCTTACCGTCACCTTCATAAGGGAATCGTACCCCGGGCCTGCTGCGAATGCCTGAAGAACTGACACGGGTAGTCGTCATATACGGGTTCCTGGGGTCCGGGAAAACGACCCTGATGCTCCATCTGGCGAAGCGTATTACGGCCTCGGGAAAACGGGCCGCCATTGTGGTCAACGAGGCGGGAAAGGTGCCGGTGGACGGAAAACTGTTGACTGCGGCCGGGCTGCCCGTAAGGGAGATTTTTGCGGGATGTATTTGTTGCTCCGTGGTGGGCGATTTTATCGAGACGCTCGGCGCCCTGGTGGGCAGCAGCGAGTTTTCGCGGGTCTTTGTGGAACCTTCGGGCATGGCGGATGCACCGCGCCTCTTCGAATCCCTGCACAGGCACGGTGGCTTCCCCCTCTGGAAAATACTGGTGCTCGACGGAGTCCGCCTGCCGCTTCTGATGAAGGCCGCCCGCCCCCTCATGGAAGGGCAGATAAGGGAGGCCGACATCATTCTTCTTAATAAAGAGGATGCGATAGACGGGGATGACAAAGATAGTCTTATCGGCTTAATTGAAAAAAGTGTGCATCACGCTCCAGTTTATCCGGTGAGCGTTCTGTCCGGCATCCCGGATGGACTCATGAATGAGCTTCTGTAATGGAATTTTCCACATATTCTGAAAAGTGGAAATTGAGCGAGTGCGGAGTTCAGCCTTATGCGTTGCTGCGGTTTGTTTTGGAGGCCTGCTCCAGGCGCCTTCCCCCCGATGCCCTGGGGCATGCCAAGGCCTTTGCAGAGTTCACGGGAGGACGGGTCTTCGCATCTTCCACGCTGACCCCTTTTGGCGTTTCACTCAGGAGCGAAGGGTATTATGAGGGAGGCGCGTGCGATGTAGGGATAACCCTTGTATTCATGGGGCTCACCATGCAGTTCCTGAAGGATGTACTCTCAGGGGCGGCGAACGAGGAGGTGTTAAAGCAGGCCGGCTGCGTAATTATTGAAAGAATGGAGGTATAGACGTGGAAACAAAGACAATTTGTGGTATTCCCATGGGGGGAGAGGCGGGCGCTGTTCCCTCGCTCCTTGTCGGGAGCATTTTTTTCGACCGCCAGAAACTGGTGACGGACCCCCTTGCCGGCCGCTTCGACCGCGCGGAGGCTGAACAACTCATTGACTTTCAGTCACGGTGGTCGGAAATTACCGGGAATCCATGTTGTATAGACGTGATAGCCTCGACTCCGGAGGCCATGCGAAATTATCTTGATTTCATAACGGAGATCTTCCCCGGACCCCTCATGATCGACGGCACAAGCGGCGAAGTGAAGATCGCCGGAATCCGTTATCTTGCCGAAAAAGGAGTTTCCTCCCGTGTTATTTACAACAGCATTTCCCTTGAAAGCACGCCTGCGGAGTTCGAAGCCATCGGAGAGTGCGGCATCAGGGCGGCGGTGGTTCTGCTCGTGGAGAGCATCGATCTGTCAGTGGATGGAAAGATACGCATGATGACACGGAAGGACGGGCTTATTGACCGCCTCAAGGACAGGGGTGTCACCGATTTTCTGATTGATCCCGGCATCATCGACCTGCCTTCCATGGGAGTGGCAAAGGAGGTAATGGAAAAGGCACGCCAGCTAGGCTATCTCCCCGGTGCCGCCGCTCACAATGCCATCACTACCTGGGGCGGCCTGCAGAATAAGATCGGGAAAGAGTTCCGCAGACCGGCGACGGCGGTTGTCAATGCACTCACAATTGCATGGGGAGGCACTTTTGTCATCTATGGTCCGATGGCCCTCGCAGATTCCGTGTTCCCGGCCGTGGCGATGGTCGATGCGGCCATGGGGCAGCTGTGCCTGGAAAAGGGGACGTGCCCGGACATGTCCCATCCGATCTTCAAGCTCGCATGAGCGGCAGGGTCTCCATTAGCATACGGCCACAGGGACTCAAGCTGGAGGCGGAAAGGGGGAAGAGTCTTCTGGACGTCCTGGCAAAGGCGGGTATAGCAGTGAACTCCGAGTGCGGAGGACTCGGCACCTGCGGAAAATGCAAGGTCCGGATATCCGGCAGCGTCCCGGTCCCTTCTTCACTGGACAGACTGCACCTCTCCGCGGGTGAACTGGCGGACGGAATGCGTCTCGCCTGCGGCGTTATCCCGTCGGGGGGAGAGATAGTGGAGTGTCCGCCGTCTCCGGCGGGCACGAATTTTAAGCTGCAGCTGGAGCAGGTTTCTTTTCCCGTGGCCCCGTGGAGGGAAGCCGGAGGCGGTGCGGTGCTGGCAGTTGACCTTGGTACAACCAATATCGTGGGACACCTTGTCGAGCCGGTCTCCGGCCGGGTGGTTGCCTCCTCCAACAGAGAAAACAGCCAGGCGGTATTCGGCGCTGATATAATGAGCCGCTTAACTTATGCGTCTCATAACGGAGATAAGGGGCGTGAAACACTCTGCAGGGCCGCACGCGCCGACATCGAAGGTCTTGCGGAAGACATGCGGTTCGAACAACCGGTCACCGATGTCATAGCCGGGATGAATACGGCCATGGAAGTGCTGCTGCTCGGCACCGATCCGGACCTTCTTGGACGATATCCCTGTGATTCCGGCATCAATGGTCCCGTTCATATCGCTTTTCCTTCTAACGATGGATTCCTTCAGGGTGCCCTGCTCCACCTGCCGTCAATCATCGGCGGATTCGTCGGCAGCGACACCGTGGCGGCACTGCTTTCACTGAAAATGTTTTCTCCGGAACCGCCCTATGCACTTCTCGACATAGGGACCAATGCAGAGGTTGTCGTTGTTACGGACAAAGAGATGGTAGCCTGCTCCACTGCGGCCGGTCCCGCCTTTGAAGGCATGGGCATTACCTGCGGCATGCGCGGTGTGGCAGGTGCGATCGACAGGGTGTTTTTCGACAAAGGAGATTTCAGTATCTCCGTGATTGGTGGCGGCACCGCCAGGGGCATAACGGGGTCGGGCCTATTCAGTCTCATCG
>JARRRD010000101.1:0-6504 GCA_037381085.1 Candidatus Sulfobium sp. | reverse complement strand
CTGCTGGTACCTGGCAATCCCAGCACTCTCACTCCTCCTGACTCCGGCTTTCTTTTACTTTTCCGGGCACTCTTTCTTCGTCGGGGTGTCCCTTTCGATGATATCCGCCGGCATCACCTTCCCGGTGCTGAAAGAAGCCGGTCTTCTCAAACAGGATCTGGGACGGCATCTGGTCGGTGTGACGCTGGCAGGAGAGATGCTTTCCATCATTGCCCTTACGGCGCTCGATGTCACCCACCGATACGGCCTCTCTGTCCTGCTGCTGGTCCAGGTGCTTAAAATCTGCGCCCTCTTCGCCCTGGCCACTCTCACTCTCAGGCTCATCTACGTCATTGCATGGTGGAACCCCGGCCACGTCAGGAGGGTGATGGAGAGCAAGGACCCCGTCGAAGAGGGAATACGCATTGCGATGGCCATAGTTTTCGTGGGAGCGCTGATCGCCTATGGCGCAGGGATGGAACCCATTATGGGTTCCTTTATGGCGGGCGTCATGTTCACCTTCGTCTTCAGAAACAAGTCCCGCTTCGAAGAAAAGATCAACGCCCTCGGTTTCGGGTTCTTCGTCCCCTTTTTGTTCATGGGGGTGGGCGCCGACTTTGACACAGGCATCTTCCTGTCCATGCGGGAAATCGTCCTCGCACTTTTCATGGCGGGAATCATTTTCGCAAGCAACCTGCCCGCCCTCTTCGTCAAACGTTTCCTCGGGCTCTCCCTCAGGGAAGGCTTCCTCATGACCCTGCTCCTCTCTGCTCCCCTCTCCATGATCGTCGTAGCAGGCACAATCGGCACAAAGCTCGGACTTATAGACGGCGGAGTGAACAATACCCTCATCCTCTCGGCCCTCTTTGCCAGTCTCATCTATCCCTTCCTTTTCAGGGTCTTCGCCCGGGGGATTTTGCCGGGAGAGGAATATACGCATAGAGCACAGGGCATAGCGCAAAGACAGTGAATGGTAAGTAGTAAGTAGAACCTATCTCAAAATCGGTTCTCGGTTCAAAGCTGTCATTCCCGCAAGCGAAGCGCGCCTGCCTGCCGGCAGGCAGGATGGCAAAAGAAACCGCTCGGGGCCTCTGCCCCGCCTTGTTCCATCGTGCCATGCGTGAATTCTATGCACAATGTGGGTTAGAAGCAGCATATGTCTTTGTTGTAATATAAGTAGTGAGGATGAAATGAGGAAGAGGTTATACCTTCAGCTGGGCGACAGGGTTGAACACCGGAGACATCACACCTGGGGTCTGGGTGAGGTCGTCGAGGAAAAACACTCGTCCCTATCGGGCGGGTTCTGCATGGTCAGGATCCTTTTCGACGACGGCAAGGAGCGCTCGTTCATCAACGACCTCGACCACCAGCACTGCTGCTATTATTTCGGTATACGCCTCATCTGACCTTCCTGTCTCAAAGGACCCGCCTGAAAATGGCGTCAGATGACCCCACCCAGAAAATTCGTCCCTTGCTTCACAGCCTATAACTCAAACGAGCATCAGGAAGAGCGCGGGACAGAGGCCCTGAGCGGTTTTTTTCGCCGAGAGTCCTGCAGCTTCAATATATATAAATAATGAGGCAAAAACCTCGGAAGTCGCTGCGACCGAGAATGAGGGAGGGACCTCTGTTCCGCACTCTTCCGTAAATAAGCCGGCCTAAGCCTTCGACCGTCTCCTCATCAGAAAGTATACACCGCCAAGCCCGGCGCAAAACATGAAGACCAGCAGGCCCCATACGCTCACGGCCGGGACGGCATGACTGACCAGAACCCCCGGTCCTATCTGATCGACAATGAAGTTATCCTGAAGAGTCGTAATGTCGTCTCCCCTTTCTGCATCGACATAGCGCAGGGTAACTGAATTTCCAGACGTTGCAACCACTCCCGTGGTACCGTCCCATGCGAAATCGTACCAGTGAGGGCTGCTGTTCACCGGAGTCGGTCCGTATTTTCTGAAAGTATACGCGGAAATGTCCGAAGTACCGCTGAACGTCATCGTCACTTCCACGGTCATCGGCGTCGCCTGCACTGTGGCGGGCCCTGCAAGCCCGCAGTACAGGGTAAACTGGACAAGGCCGAAAGGATAGTCATAGTTCGGGTCCTGTTCCGGGAGTTGCGATTCCGGGAGCGTCTGGGTCGGATCGCTCACAACAGGGCGTAAGCTCCGGGGAAGAGTTGAGAGGGACGTGATACCGACTCCGTTCACAACATTCTCAAAAGCACAGTAAGGGTTATTCGTAGTCAGCGTTACAGTACCTTTTCCCGTCGCCGTATTGAGAGTGACGGAAGGAGGCCCTCCGTCAGCCCCGGCGACCCGCAGATTGCCGAACATGAGACCCAGAACTACCAACAGCGCCACCGCGAGGTAATTTCTTGAGCGCATATATCCCTCCCTGATCCTTGATTTGATGAGGTAGTGTACAGGGTTGAATGCCGCCTGTCAACAATTAACTCAGGCGCAGATTCATGTCGTCATTACAAGACCTTTTCGGTGCCCCTTCCGGGCTGTCTTGCAGCGTCAGGGTATGGCCTGTTAGTGCATCCCCGCAGGTGCCTCGCCCTTCCCTTGTCTCATCAGGAATACGAGAGGGACTATCATTATCATAAACAGGCTGAGCAGGTGGAAGGCGTCGTTGAAGGACATCATATGGACCTGCCTCTGCAGCTGGCCGTAAATGGCGCCCGCCCCCGCGTGCCCCGCATCGGCGGCCGGAAACCCTTTCTGCTGGAGGAACCGGCCCGCATGATGCAATGCGTTCTGATAGGGCCTGTCAAAGGGGGTAAGATTTGAGATCAGCTGTGACTGATGAAACTGCGCCCTCCGCGCGGCCATGGTGGTGACGAAGGCCACGCCGAAACTTCCGCCCAGGTTCCTGAGGAGATTATATATAGCCGTCGCGTTCCCCATATTCTCCCTGCTGATCGTTGACATCGTCATCGTCGTCAGCGGAATAAAGAGAAGTCCCATCCCAACACCGAGTACAATCCTGGGCCAGATTATCGTCCAGAACCCTGCGTAGAGGTTGAATTCCGACATAAGGTACGTAGAGTAAGCCCCGACAATGATGCCGGAGGCCAGCAGTCCCTTCGGGTTCACCTTTGTCACCAGCCTGCCGGCCACCGGCATGGCAATGAGCGTTGCCATACCCCCCGGGCCGAGAACCAGGCCTGCAAGATAGGCAGTATATCCCATCAGGGTCTGGAGATAAATCGGAAGGAGAACGATGCTCCCAAAGAGGTTGAAGAAGGCAAAAAACATCACTATGCAGCCCGTGGTAAAGGAGACGTTTCTAAAGGTGCGGAGGTTCATGATCGGATGTTCGGCGAGGAACTCTACTATCAGAAACAGAACGAGGGAGATAAACGATATCGCTGCCAGCCATACAATGAAGTTCGATGAAAACCAGTCGTCCTGCTGTCCCCTGTCGAGGACTACCTGCAGACATCCGAGCCCAAGAGCGAGAAAGGCGAGACCCCAGTAGTCGATCTTCATCTTCAGTTTCGTCATGTAAGGCGGATTGTAGATAAAGAACATGACCATCAGGATGGAGAGAATCCCGATCGGCACATTGATGAAGAAAATCCAGTGCCAGGACCAGTTGTCGGTGACCCATCCGCCCAGCAGAGGCCCGATTATGGGACCGAACATTATGCCGATACCGAAGATCGCCATCGCCATGCCATGCTGTTTCCTTGGGAACGATTCAAGAAGGATAGCCTGCGAGATGGGCTGCAAGGCCCCGCCGCCGATACCCTGAAGTACCCTGAAAAATACAAGACTTCGCAGGCTCCAGGCCAGACCGCACAAAAAGGAGGCGACGGTAAACAGGCCTATGGAGGAAATGAGGTACTTCTTTCTGCCGAAAAGCCTGCTCAGCCATCCCGTCATAGGAATGATGATCGCGTTG
Organism: Candidatus Sulfobium sp.; assembly: GCA_037381085.1. Lineage (GTDB taxonomy): Bacteria > Nitrospirota > Thermodesulfovibrionia > Thermodesulfovibrionales > UBA6898 > JARRRD01. Next base: position 2,616 of record JARRRD010000101.1, on the reverse strand, counting down.
GAAACGAGATAGGAGGTTATCGTCCACGTCGACTCATCGATAGTCGCCGAAAGGCTTCCCCGGATATGATCGAGAGACACATTGACTACGGACGTGTCGATAATCTCGATCAGCGTGGGTAGCATAACCGTAATGGCGATGATCCATTTGTTGACGGCGGCCTGTTCGTCGGTCATTTCACTTTAGAGGAACGTCAGAACTACGATCTACTTACTTAACGAGCACCGTACTTTCGACAGACATTCCGATTCTCAGCATGTGTTTTGGGTCCTCTCCCCTGTCGATGAGGATTTTGACGGGGACCCGCTGGACTACCTTGACGTAGTTTCCTGTGGCGTTTTCCGGCGGAAAGAGAGAAAAGGCCGACCCCGTCCCGGCCATGATGCTGTCAATCGTGCCGTGAAAGGTCTTGCCCGGAAAACTGTCTACGCTTATGTCGACCTTTTGACCGGGCTTCACCTTCGCCAGCTGTGTCTCCTTGTAGTTTGCGGTCACGTAAGTTCCTTCCAGAGGTACCACTGCCATAAGAGGCTGGCCAGCCTCTATCTGGTTACCGACCTCCACGCTCTTCTTTGTCACATAACCTTCAGCAGGGGCATATACCTTCGTATAGCCGGCGTTCAGTTGGGCCGCCTCAAGAGCAGCCTCTCTCTGTTTTACCAGCGCAGCCTCCGATCGCACCGCCGATTCAGTCTGGCTTATGACGGCTTTTTGAGTGTCGAGAGCAGCTGCCACCTGATTCACCTTGTCTTCCGCAGCCCGGACCTGCGCAACACGGACCTTATAATCAGTCTGCGTCTGCTGGTATCTTTCCTTCGACATTGCCTCCTTCCTGAACAGGTTCCCGGCACGCTTGATGTCTATTTCGGCCTGATTCAGGTTGGCTTGTTGGAGGTCATGGTTTGCCCGCGCAGCCCTTAGCTGAAACTGCAACTGCACAAGCCCTTTCTCCGCGGCATCGATCTTCCTCTCAGCCTCCGCCATCTTAGCCTTCTCGACATGGAGCGCCGCTTCCGACTCTTTTACCCTTACGTCATAATCCGCCGGATCGAGATCAACCAGAAGATCACCTTTCTTCACATACTGGTTATCTCCGACGTAGATCTTTTTAACCGTCCCGTTTATCTTCGAGGCTATTGTATAGACATCGCCTTCTACGTATGCGTCGTCCGTCGAAATATGGGTGCTCTTATATTGCAGATAAACGTAAACGGCAACTACCGCGATAATGCCGATAACTGAGAAAATGATACCTGCGAATACCTTTCTCTTATGATTAATACCTTTTCCGGGCGTCTCTTCCATTTAACGATATACCTCCGATAGTTCTTTTCCCATAGAGAACAAAATTGCCGCGTCGGCCTTGCTCAGGTCGTAAACGGCCCTGTAATAATTCGTTTCGGCAACAGTCAGAAGTGTGACGGCGTCAAGAACATCGGTTGCCGTGCCCACCCCTTCCTCGTATTTTGTCCTGTTGATCCTGAGGTTCTCCCTGGCCTGCTGAATCGCATCCTTTGTGACATCCAGGCGTTGTCTCGCGGTCCTGGATTCCAGGATATATTTTTCCACCTCAAGCCTGATATCGTCGACAAGTTTATTCCTCTGTTCCTGCAGTTTTTCCTTCTGCTGCTCGATCTTCAATGCCTCGGCCGTTGTCCTTCCCCCGTTAAAAAGGTTTACGCTGAGCCCGACTACCATCGACCAGTTGTCGTCGTGCAGCAGGTAATCGTTTTTTTCATAGTCGTAGGCGCCCTTGACGAAGATCCTCGGATAATATTCAGCCTTCTTCGAGACCTCCTGCAGATCGAGCGACTTCAACGTCCCGTCTATGATCCGCAGCTCCGGTCTGTCTTTCTCCGCGATCTTCCACGCCTTCTCAACACCGATGCCGGCCACTTCCACCGGTTCCCTGATGTCCTCGATCTCAGTCTCTGCGTTAAGCGGCCGGGCAAGGGCGTTGTTGAGGTCGGACACGTTGATCTCCCTGAGGTTCTTCGCGGCAAGCAACCTCTGCCGGGCGTCCGAAAGCCTCACCTCGGCCTGGAGCAGGTCATTCTTGGTTATGACCCCCTCCTCGTAAAGATTCTTCGCGTCCTTGAGGTGCGATTCCAGCCTGTCGACCTCCTCACCCGCCACCAGCACCATCTTGTCCGATTCGAGGAGATTGAAATAGAGAAAGGCAAAGTTGACCTCTACGAGGTTTCTGATCCTTTCCGTATCGAGTTTTGTCGTCTCTAATATCTCCCTGCCGGCCTCATACCTTGCGGCGTTCCTTCTGAAATCATAAAGGGTCTGCTCCACCGATACATTGTACGCCAGAAAGGTCTTGTTCGACATGGGAGCGGAGAGATCACCAAAGAGCGCAACGGGCTGATAGGCCAGAAAGGTCTGGCTGACACCGGCGTCAACCTTCGGCAGGAGATAGGATTTCTTAACGAGTGTGTCCATATGGGCGATATCCTCGCTGCGGCGGGCGATCTTCAGGAGCTTGCTGGTCCGGACTGCGAGCCTCAGCCCCTGGGACAGGGTCAGCGTCCCGGCGTGCGAGATGGACGAAAAGGCCCAAAGAAAAACCATAGCCATAAGCAACGCCATAAATCTTACCTTCATATCAAA